>NZ_JBVVQF010000021.1:104514-131420 GCF_055811815.1 Mesorhizobium sp. WSM4836 | reverse complement strand
ATACCCGTCATCAAGATCGGCCGGGTTTATTTCACCTGGTGGTCGAACCGCCAGCGCCTGATTGACGATCAGTCGCCGGGGTAACGCCCCAATTCTTTCGGCCTGGCAGGCGCCTGGGAAGCCCGCCCCGATCTCCGCAGGCGAGCTCGCAAAATAAGTTGATGATGTCGCTGTTGACTCTTCCGTAACGGAAGGTCTCTACTTACCGCATTGCACACTATTGCTGCGTTGCACAACGGGAGTTGGACCGATGGCAGTGCGTATCAGATTGCCGGGCGGCACTCTGAAGATGAAGACCTATCGCGAGTTGCGGGCGCGGGAGCGCGACCGCCGCGTGCCTGTGATGAAGATGGGCTCGCTGTATTTTGTCTGGTGGCCGAAAAGCCAGGATTCTCACCAGAAGCCGCAGGACAGCAGACGCTAGCGGCTCCGCCGGCGACGGGTCGGCGTCGGCGATGAACCCTGACAATTCCGAAATACAACTCCAGCTGTAGGATTTCTGGTGGCGCTGCTGTGCCATTGTTGGTGCGGACACAATCCCGAGGGGCCCTCGCAGAGCAATTCTTCTGGCGTCTTTTCGGCAATTTTCAAACAGCGTCCAGGCTGGCGGACGCGAGCGTTTTGTAAGCTTGCAAACCGCCGTCCCTCGTCGCAATAACTAGGCCGTGAGGAGTCGCATGGATGATGGAGACTGACCTGCTTATTGCGAACAGCCAATTTCGGTTGTCGGTTCAGTTAGCCGAAGGGCAACTAATCCCACGCACAATCATTGATACGGACCTCGAAGACGCGGCGCCGGCATTCTTCGAAGGGTTATACCAACATTGGAAGCATTTCAGATTCTTTGAGCGATCGCAGCCTTTCGTTGAGAGGTTGTCAAAGCCGCACTTCGACCGTAACTGATATGCCATTCGTTCCATCATTCCTCTACCGCCTAGCCGGCATCAACTCCGGTCCCGCGACGAAGCTAAGTTTGCGGAGCGTCCGCAGTTTGCGGCGAGGCAAGCATGTGATCGGCGAAGAATGCATCCTTCACAACGTCTTTTCCTTTGATCGCCCCGATGCGATGATCATCGTTGGGCAGCGTAGCTACATAGGCAACAGCCACCTAGTTGCCGCCGAGAGGATCGAGATCGGTGATGACGTAATCATAAGCTGGGGAACTACAATCGTAGATCACAACTCGCACGCCACAGCATGGGATCACCGCAAGGCCGATGTTTCCGATTGGCATCAAGGAAAGAAGGACTGGTCCAATATCACTATCGCGCCAGTCAAAATTGAACGCGGCGCGTTTATTGGCTTCAACGCCATTATTCTCAAGGGCGTAACCATCGGAAAGGGTGCCGTGGTGGGAGCGGGATCAGTCGTGACAAAAAGCGTTGAGCCCTTCACCGTTGTAGCTGGCAACCCAGCCAAACCTATTAAGCCGGCCGTCACACCCTAACTAACGGAGCAATGGTCGTAGCCTGTTCGCCAGAGCCGACGTCGTTGGGATGGATGCCGTCTGTGACAGAACCTGTGCCGTTGGTGGTCAGCGTCAGGCCGTCGATATAGAAGATGTTGGCATCGCCGGCCGCTGTCAATTCGTTTACAGCCTCAAGCTCTTGCTGCCGGTAATCTGCGATCTTGAGGGTGAGCGCGTCATTAGCCGCAGAAATCCAGTTCGAAGAAACAACGTATATTTTGACCGTGGGCTTGATCGCCCGCAGATTGGCGATCAGTGCCTTTAGCGTGGCCTTGAAGCCGGCAAGCGACGTCTGCGCAGTGCGGTTGTTGAAATCGAAGATGATGAAAGCGACATCGGGATTGGTGTTGGCGGCGTCGGTTCCCCATGCAGACGTAATACCGGACGAACCATAGCCGAGATTAATGTGCTGCCAGCCCTTGGCGCGGCACAGTATTTCCATCCAGGTCTTGTCGATGCTGGTAGCGTTGAAGCCCTGGTCGCGGCTGTCGCCAAGGAACACCGCACGCGGCAAGGTCGAGCGCGGCGTGGGCAAGGTGATCGGCGCGCCATACGTCGTAAGGCCCAGATGCGCGATGGCCGCCGAGTAGGGCATGACGATCTCGATCAAGCGATCGGCGTTCGATGCGAAATCCAGCCGGACGAAGAACTTGCCGAGCGCCTGCGCCGACGTGAAATAGGTGTTGTGCACCCCGTCAACGAGGATCTGGCCCTTGCCATTGTAGCTGCCGCCGACGGTGTTGAGGTTCTGGAAGTGCGACACCACAGAGGTGGCCCGCGTCTTGAACCGGCGACGCCATCCAGGGTTGGCGTTCTGATAGCCGCCGAAGGAGATCGGCCGGATGCCGCTGACCTGTGTGGCCGAAGCCGTTAAGATCGCGGCATAGTCGCTGTCCTCGATGTTGGGATCGTTCGGAGCAACGTCGATGGCCGGAGCAGCGCCGACCGAACCGAAGTTGGACCAGGCCGTCAGCTCGGATGCATCCATCGTCCTAAGCCGGAGCGTCAGCTTGGCGATGGTGCCGCCCATCGGGAAGTTGCCAGAAATACCACCGCCGATACGCAGCCTGGTGAGGCCGGTCGGGACAGTAACGACACTGTCTTGCGCGCCAACCGAGCCGTCGAGCGCTACCTGCGCGTAGTTCGGACCCCACGACGCAGCCAGCCGTGTCGTCTTGTCGACAACCGTAATGCCGGGCAGGATGTTGGCCCTGACAACGTTCGCCTCCCTGACGAGGAACTGACCCCCACCTAGCGATGACATGTTGCATTCGATGTGGTTGTTTACTGTACCATCATCGAACTGCGCCATGGTGCGCTGGACGTTACCGGGAGCCTGTGTGCGACCCTCTACGAAAATCGATCCGAGCGCCGTGTTAAAGGGAATTGTGCTCAGGTCGATGCTGACCGCGTCGACGCCGCGCGAGAAGAGCGTGGTCGTCGTCACCATCGGGCTTGTTCGATAATTGCCATTCTCGTTCTGGGCAAGATCAATGGCAAAGCTGTCGCCGCTCGTAGCTATCTTGAAGCCGACATTCGGGTTGGCGAGCGTCTGCGCCGGGATGCTCATACGGTTCCAGTAGGCATCCGGAGGCGATACGTCGGTCCACGTAGCGCCACCATCCTCCGTCATGAACAGCGCATCAGTGCCGACGAGGGGTTTAATGTACGCCGTCTGAAAGAACGCCGCCGAGGCGAAGGTGATAGCCTGAAAGATGGTCGCATCAGCAGCAGTCGCGGTGATCTTCGACGCCGAGTTGGCAACGCCATCCAGACCGACTTGATCCTGCGCCACCGTCATGCTGGTCGCAACCCAGACGAGGGCCGACGAAGAAATTGTCTTGGTCGCGCCGCTTGTTGCCCCGGTCAATGTCCCGGTCATGGTGCCGGCACCGCCCGACAGGGCGTAAATGGTCGATGTCGAATTGCCCGCGCGATAGACGCCACTACCGCCGCCGCTTGCATTTACCGTCTCGCCGTCGACAAAGATGCCAGCGCCAGCGGTGACGGTCAGTTGGTGTGTGATGCGCAAAGAACGGTTCTGCAGCAGCCGGTTTGCCCGCGCCACCTCGGAAAGCACCCCCCTTGGCGCAAGCGACTTGTAGTCATAGGTGTAGCGGGGAACATTCGCCCCGGCCTGCTTCAGCAATCCCAACTTGTCGAAATACCAGCCGGCAGTCGTACGCGTCACGGTGAGCTTGGGTGTCACATTGCCGAAGAAGCGTTTTGCCGGGGCGGCACCATCTTTGATCAGGATGCTGGGAACTGGTGCGTCGAAAGCGATCGCGATCCCGCTATCGTCATATTGCAGCGCCGCCGACAACTCTGTCAGCGTTGCGGCCGAGCCAGAAAGTTCGACAGAGGCAGTGCTGGGAAACCGCTTGATTTCGATCGCCACGCCCGAAAGGTCGCGGTAAAGGATGAAGCTTTCCAGGGGATCGCCGGACGGCGCGAGAAAATATTCCCCTTCGGCCACGACTGCCAGACCTGCAATTGTGTCCGCGTAAACCTTCCCCGTCGCCAGGACACCATCGCGTGCGGCCTGGGCGCTGATGACGGCAGCCGCGGCCAGGACGGCATCGGAATTGGTTGCGGTCCGGTCGGCAGTGGTTTGTCCGGCATTCGCGGCGGAAGCGGCGGCACTGGCGCTTGCCTGGGCGGCGCTGGCTTCGGCAGCATCCTTCAACGCCTGGGTTTCATCGCGAAGCACTTCGACCTCGTCGACCACGTCGGCGATATCGGGTGGAACGGAGGCGGTTACCGTGATGACATCGGTTCCCACCACAGGCTCGTCGGCCCTGAATTCGAACACGCGGTCGACATTGACCGATCCGATCTGGGTGTGAACGGTCGTGCTTTTCTGCAGGGTACGCGTGGTGCGGGCGTCGGCGGCGCGGAACCATTCGCCTGCGCTTGCCGTATAGATGCCGTTTTGTGTCGGGTCGGCCTGGTCCTTGACCAGCACGCGGTCGCCGACCTCGGCCGGCACGCCGTCGATGACCTGCAGGCCGTGCAGGAGGATGTCGGCCGTGGTTGCGAGGCGCACGGGTTCGCGTTCGCCGGTCAGGAGACGAACGGCGGCAGTTGCAGGTCGGGACATGAGGTCTTGCTCCACAAAAAAAGCCCCGCACAAGCGAGGCTGGAAGGGGTTCAGTGCTTCGGGGGGAATTTAGGCTACACGGCCGGACACCGCGCTATCTGGCGCAGCCGGCGATTTACATTTTCCGGACCGAGAGCGGCAACGCGGTCGAGACCTACAGCAATCCGCCAACAAGCCTTCTTGTGCCGCCCATTGCCGCCAGCCCGCAGGCCATGCCGGCGCAGTCGGCGACCCAGTCGAGGATATCCATATCGCGCGCGATCAGCTGCGCGCCCTGAAGCAGCTCGATCGCCGCCCCGGTAAGAGCGAGGAGCACGACCAGCCTCGTCTTGTGTTCCGGCCAGCCGAGGCTTCCCAGCGCCGCCAACACCGCGAACGCCGCCGCGTGGTTGAGCTTGTCGTGCTGGAAGGTGAAGCCCATGTCCAACTCCTGCAGGAAGCGCACCGGCGAAAGCGCGAGCAGGAGAACAACGACCAAGGTGAGCAGAAAAACGATCCTTGCCATGGTCGGAAAAGTGTCTGTGCGCAACAGGTCAATCCTTCATCTGAAACAGGCGGCGATCCAGAAGGCACCGACTGGGACCGCTCTGCGGTTAGCAGGCCATAAGCCAGCATCGTGACCACAATCAGACCGCTGGCTAGTTGTGGGGCCACCCCCGGCCTGGTTGCCATCGCCGCAGTGAGCTTGCCGACAAGCGGCAACCGATCACTCTCGAAGTTCCGGCAACACCCTTTCGTCGAGAAATTTGAGACGGCTGCCCAACATTTCGGCGTTGGCTGGGCTAGCCGGCACATTGACCGGAGTTAGGTCTGCCACCGAGTCCCCCCTCGCGCAGCTTCGACCCACTCTTCCATGGCGCCGATATATCAATCCAGCGCCTCGTATGGAGTCTTGGCATCTACAGCCGGCAGATATGTCGGGGCCACATCGCCGACGATTACCCATATCCATGGGTCAACTTCTGGCCTGCCCGGAACAATCTCGAAGAGAAAAATATAGATTATGCCATCGGCACCGTATCCAAGGTACTCCCCCTTGATGTCTGAAACCCAATCATAGAAATCAAGATATTTTCGGGCCTCCAGACGTGCAGCATCAAGCTCTTCATCGCCTGTGCTAACGTTGTCAGGCGGCAGGCGCGTGACGCTGTCTAGATTCGGAGCAGCGTCATTCATGTTGTTTTCCACGTCTAAACTCGCCTTCTGCTTTTGCGATCTTCTATAGCCCAGCGCGCATAGTTCTCCAACATCGCTGTGGCGCTTCATATGATCGGGCCTAGTACGGGGTAGCATGTTTGATACATGATCTGCCCCATCATCGACTAGTGGTGTCTCATGAGACACATCCATATTCCAATCTGTGGCCGGATCCTTGGGCCTGGGCCTGAACCCGGAGTGCCGTAATAACCCATCGCTTTATTGCCGAGACCACCCCTGCCCCCTTCGGCCGTCCGCCAATTGCCGCCCAAAGTACCCTTTTTAGAGAAGGTCTCGGATATTGACAGGTGTTCCCGGTGGCAGGTCTTTCACCTTCGCAATAAGTTGGCCCGTTATGTGCCAATAGACCTCCAAGTCCGTCAGTTCCAGATTTTCGCTTTCGTCCTTCCCGTTTAGGAACAGCGGTATCTTGTACCCGATACACTGGTCATAAGCAGGCTCGGGGCCGCCGCTTTCCCGCCACTTCGCGTAGAATTCGGACGCCAAAGCCGCATCTTGGTACTCTTGGAGTTCGACCTCATGGAAGGTCCGCACATTGGCGGGTACCTCAAGAGCTTGTCCAGTGCCAGGCTCAAACATTACGACACCGGGTTCACCTTCTTCCGTCCTTCCGGTATCGGCTGCAAACGTTCTCCCAAGCCAATCGTAGCCGAAGCAGATAATCCGTCCGGTGAATTCAGGAAAACCCAGGCAAACCCTGGCGTTCCAACGCGGCACCTCCGGTGTACGGACGATACGATACAGACCATGCTTGAACGAGGCGCCGCCGAAATCGGTCAGCAACTCGTTCAATCCAACGACTTCGGTTGCCAGAGTACCGTTTTGTGATGCAATCGCGGCATCAATGGGGAAATTGCGTCGGAAGGTCTCGAACACTATCGATCTCCTATCGTTACCTTATTAATTCTTGTTCCCTCAGGCAGGTGCTTGATTCTGTGGCGTATCTGAGCACCAAAGCTCCGGTTAACACTCTTAGGCAGTGGGGCCATGTTCGGCAACGTCTCCGGACCGCGCAGTTGCAAATCAACTATGTGGTCCACGTCATGGTCCGCGGGGACCACATTGCCACCGGCTTTATATCTAGCACTGGCTGACGTTCTTGCGCGAACAGATCGGCTGACAAACTTCTCAGAGTTATTTAATACTTCGACTTTTCTATCTGCCGCAGCTCGTTCCTCGGCGTTCCACTTACGCATGTAAAACATGTGGAGATCGTGGCCAACAGGAATTTTGCCGGCGGCGCCACGATTGGCCCGTCCGTCCCCGGCAAGCGGCTCCGAAACTGCCTTGGAATCCAGAGGAACTGACGCGTCCGGGATTGCGGTACGATCTGCAGTTTCGAGGGACCCACTTGCCTCGGCAGAAACGGGATGCCGTACGTATCTTCCCACCAGTTGCCTGTAGATCCCGCCCAGTCCCTCTCCAATGATGTTGCCGCCGTGGCCCGACAACAAACCGCCGAAGACCCCGCTACCAACGTCCTGTCCGTGGCCAGAGGCATCGACTCTGCCATAGACCCCACCCTCGATGCCCATAAGGCCGGTTCGCGCGAGAAGGCCGGACAGACCTTCCATAGCAGCTGTGCCGAAACTGCCCTCGAGGGTTATGCCCGCGTTGCCAAGAGCACGGCTGGCCAGATACGCGCCAAGTATCTCTGCCGCGACGCCTGCGGAACCAGCCCGATCCCTCGCGTTTTGTGTTTCAGACCGGTGTGCTGATAGTTCGTCGTTGTAGCTTGCCCCCAAAATCAGGGAATCCATAAATGCCGCGAACTTGTCCGCATGGCCAAACGTTGCGCCATCGGCCATCAGCCGAACAGTGTCGTTGAGCGCAACAAGGGGCTTCAGGTACGCCGGCAGAGCATCGAACGCTGCCAGATTTCGGTTCACTCGCTCCTCCGCTGATACTGGAGCTGAGTTGTTTGAGATGCTTCGCGCCATCCGGGACTGGTTGGCGTCCGCGAGTTGCAGCACCATAGCTGCCTGAACACCCGGATCGGACGTGCCCGCGAACAGGTCGCGCAGAATTGCATCTCGCTCGCGTTGCGGCACGTTCTCGTCATTGAGTGTATTGACCAGGTCTTCGACAGCGGATTTCGGAAGCGGCTGGATGTTCTTGATACCAAGCTGCTTCTGCACGGCGACAGAGCGGGCGATCGCCTTCTGGTAAGCGTTTGGATCGTAACTGTCCGGCGTGGACACATCGTTCCACGCCGTGTCCAGGCTGGCGTCAACCTTGCGGGCAAAATCGGCAGGGGCGGCCGAGCGGGCGTACAAAACCTGCTTCGCCGCAGAAGCGGTTATCTCAAACTGCGCCTGATCCAATTGCGGCGTTGCGCTGTCCGGCTTGGGCTTGGCCGCCAGCACCTTCGCCTCAATGGCGTCGTTGGACATTCTGACCATGCCGAACGCCTGGCGCCCGGCATCCAGCGTCCTGTCGAGGTCCTGAGCCTGTTTAGCACCCTCCTGGACACCGTAAACGGCGGTGAAGTCTTCTGGATCTGGAAGTTCTCCGGAATACTTGCCGTCATACATGAGGGCGTCCGGCGCATTCTGGTAAGCGAGGTCGATGTTGGTGCGCGCATCGACCAGGCTTGCGGCAGTCGCTACCTGCGCCTTCTGCCCGAGGTCCTGAATCGCGTCCGGCGACAAGTCGGCAATCCAGGGTCCTGCGGCAGCCCAGGCGGTATTTCCAACAGGCCCTATGGAATCCGTGCGGATAGGTGTTTCGTCGGACGGAAGGCCACTTGCGGGCGCTTCGCGCGTCGCCAGCACGCTGGACCACCCGCTCGAGGTCCGCCTATAGCCTCGATGGTATCGTCCTTGGTCCTGCCGTCCGTCGCTGCCGCCTCAGCCCCCAGCATCTCGGCAGCACGCTTCGGGTCCTGGGAATCATCGCCTGGACGAGCGCCTTGGCCGTGTTGCTGCGCCAGGCAGCCTCGGCCGCGTGCCGGGCAAGCGGGTTGCCCATCTTGCCGATCAGCTCGAGCCCGCTCTGCCTGATCGCCTCGAATGTTCCGGTGTCGTTCGGGTCGCTCCGCGCGATTGAGCCGGTGTAGATTTCCTCGACCTTGCTCCACTCGGCCTGCTCATAGGTCTGGCGCCGCGCGTGCTGCTGCGCGGCCATGCGCGCCGAGCCGGCGAGCCGCAGAGCCTGCTTTTGCGCCAGGAAATTGGCGCGCTCGCCTTCTGGCACTTTCGCCGCGGTGTCGTCGAAGATCTGGTCGAACAGGCCGGGCTTGACGACGCCGTCGCTGCGCGGATCGAGCTGGCCATACATGAAGTCGTGCAGGCCGCCGCCGTCGGCCGGCGCGGTCTGCACTGCCACGGCCTCGGCGTGCGCGATGCGAGCGTTCAGCTCGCGGCCGATAATGTCGGCGTCGAACGCATCCTGCTGCTGCTTCTGCTGACTGAAGCGATCGGCAATTGCCGAGAGCTCGTCGCCAAAGCCTTGCATGGCGGCGCCCAGCGGCGAGGCGTTGGGATAGGAGGCCACATTGCCGGTATCGAGCCGGCGCTGGGCAAGCTGGAGCGGGATGGTGGCCATCAGTAGAGGCCTCCACCCGGCGCCGGCGGGAAGGCGCTTCTGCCGAACGTCACTGCCTTGGCCGGGTCGTAGAGGCCGGAAATGCCCGATACGAGACTGCTGCCGGCCTTGAAGATCGAGGCGCCCACCGCCTGCCTGCCGGAAAAGCGCGAAATCGCCGCCTGCGTGGCGAGACCGTTCTGGCGCAGCTGCGAGCCGTACTGGATCGCCTTGAGGTCGAGCTGGCCCTGCCTTGCATTGGCCGCCAGCACCTCGGTCGGCGAACCAGAAATGGCGACGCCCGAAGCGCCGGCCTGGGCGCGCGCCTGCGCCTGCAGCAGATCCTGCTTGTGGCGCTCCTGGCCCTGCTCGAAGGCCGAGCTTTGGGCGTCGGCCCGCGCCTGCTGTTCATAGGCTCTGGCCTGGTACTCGGCCATTTGCTTCGACTGCTGGCCTTCTGCCAGCGCACCGCCGACGGAAAGGGCGGTGCCGATAAGAGCTAGTGTGCACATGGTCAGCCTCGTTCGCCGGCGGGAATGAATTTGCTTTTGATGCCGTCGACCGGCGCGCCGATCGCTGGGCGCCGGTCGAGTACGCCGCCCGGGCTGAGGAAGGACAAAAGCAGCCTGTCGGCCTGGATTGCCGGGCGGCTGAGACGGGCTGGCGCAGCGGCCCGCGGGCCGGCCATGGCGCTGCGCCGGATGGTGGTCAGGTTGACCTTCAGGTCGACGGTGCCGTCGGCATCCAAAAGGCCGTTGGCGGCGATGATGGCCCGGTTCAAGGCATCGGCCGCGAACAGCTCCTGGCGCAGTTGCTCGATCAGTTCGTGAACGCTCTTCCAGCGCTCACCGAGGGAAGTCGCCTTTGTTCGGATCTCGGCGCCAAGCGCTTCAACGTCGACGCGGGCTTCGCTTCGGGATACGGCGATGCGGCGCTTGTCGGCCGCCTTGATCGTCTTCTCGATGAGCGCAATTGCATCGTCGCAGTCGTCAAGGGCGGCACGGGCTGCTGCCAGGTCGCCCTCGCCGAAAATCGCGCGATCCTCGGCCTGTTGCAGCTCCTGCTTGCACGCGATCGCATCGTTGAGGTCGGTATCGAGCGAGGCGATGACGGCAGCAAAATCGGCAGCCGTCCGCGCCCTGCCGAGTTGCTCGGCATGGGGGATTTGGGTCACGGTGGTTCCTTTTTGGGAGAAGCGATGGAGAACGGAGCGGGTGATCTCCCCCCTCGAGGGGAGATGGCCGGCAGGCCAGAGGGGGTCCTCTCGCGTGGAGCGCCGACGTTCTTCCCCCGCAAGGGAGGCGATGGGAGGCCGCGTCAGGACGAACCGACCCCCTCTGTCGCCCTCGGCGACATCTCCCCCTCGAGGGGGAGATTAACTAAGGCTCGGCGTCGAACACCGGCGTCATCGCCCTGATCGTGCAGGGCGTTGGATTTGTATGGCGAATTCTCACCCTGCCCTGCCCTTCCCAGCTATCGTCGATCGGCACCTCGACGTTGCCGGTGAACAATTTCGCCATGCCGTCGGGCGCAACCACGGACGGGATGCGAACGCGCTCCCAGCGGCCTCGCTGCAATGACGTGATTTCCAGCCCGGTCGTGTCGGTTTCCAGCAGGGACAAAATGACCTTGGCGACTTTCTTGCGGCGGCCAACGATCGAACCATCCTTGCCGCCAACGTCGAGTTCCAACGTGTCGGCGCCAGCCTCATAAGGAAGGCCGACGGCCCATTTCGCTGCCGTAGCCCCACCGGGCAGCGAAGCCGCGCCAGCGGCCACAGCAAGGCCCTTGTAGACCTTGCCATCGGCCAGGACGTCGACCGGTTGGCCTTCGAGATGATCGAGGCCGGAGACGACGTTGACGGCAGCACCCGAATAGGTCAGCCCGCAGTCGACCTCGAAGGCGTCCTCGATCGCCCCGTACTCGAATGGCACCGTCTTGATCTCGAGATAGCGCCTGGTCACGCCGCCGATGGTGCGCTTGACGATCAGCCACAGATCATCGTTGCCGTCCTGGCCGGGCGTTATCACGGCACTCTCGACCACGGCCCAGCTCGATCCGGCGAAGCTGCCGGCGATCTGGTGGATATGCATGCCGCGAACGTCTTGCGACGGCTGGTGCGTATAGCCACCGAGCTCCCCATTATCGAGCGGGAACCACAGCAGCGGATCGGGGTCGGTCTGGAAGGCGAGTTCGACGACACCTTTCTTCGGAATGTGCTCCGATATTTGACCGACATCGTCGGAGGTGAAACGGCCGGTGGCGTTTTGCGTCCAGCTCGGCGATCGATTTGCGGGAGCGGGTGACATAGAGGAACGACTGCCCCGCATCGACGGGACGCAGCGGCGCACAGCCAAAGGTCCGCGACCGGCGGTTCTTGAACGACGACGGGGTGAGAGCTTCGTCGATGCCGGAGCCAGACAGCGCCCTCACCCCGCCAAGCGTTCCGATGATCAGCGCACCGTCCGATTCCGCCACCCACGTTATGTCGTTGGCCTGGCCGCCACCTGCCTGCACGAATTCTAGCGCGTCGGTGTCTTTCTCACCGGTGGCGAAATTGTCGAAATCGCCTGTCCGGGAAGCATAGATCGAGAATTTGCGGCTAAAAGCGAGACGTTCTTCATAGAGCGAGCCGCTTTGAACATACTTGCCCGGAACGAACGTGCCGAGCCGCCAACGGGCGATCGGGCTAAGGTCGGGCAGCGCGTGTCCATACATCGTGACCTTAACCACCGTCGTGCTGGTGCGGCTGGTGATGCGCGCCCAGCGCCATTGCGCATCCGAGCCGAGCAGCCGAATGGCACGCCCCACATCGCTGGTCTGAAACCCGGCACCGTCATTGATGCCGACGATAGAGGATGCGGTAAGATCGAACGGCGTCTGGGTGTCGCCGTCTTCGTGCCAGCCCATTTCCGCGATGACGACGTTGGTGTTGTCTTCTGAGCCTGTGATCTTCAGTCGATAGGTCTGGTATCCGGCCTCGTTCTGAAATTCGCAGAAGCGCACCTCGCCGCGCGACCAGCCCGATTCTGCGGTCCGACTGTCCAGCGAGATCCAGTTCGTGCCGTCGAAGCCTTGGAAATCCCATGACACCGGCGCTTTGGGATCACCAGTCGCGGTCGCTCGTATCCAGTAGGCATCGCAGATTTTGGTCGCGGCGGCGAAATCGTAGGACACAAAGCCTGTCGGCGTTGCGAGTTGCAGGTCGGATTCGTTGTCCCGGTCAAATATTCTGAAAGCATCCGCAGTGCCGCCACTGTCCGCAGCGGTTCCTGACGGCGTGATGTTGTTGGTCATCAAGGGGTGGACCGCGCCACTTTCGGCCGGCGACAAGGTCGTAGCAGTCTTGTTGATCTCATCATATGGCCCGTCGAGAAAGATGAACTCGGCAAGCGTCCATGTCGTGTGCGCCGTGCGGGTCAGGACCTGTGGAAGATAATCGCTGTGTGTGATCCACATTTGGTCGGCGGACTGCACGAATTGCAGGTCGAATAGGTCCGCCTCGAGATAGGGTGAAACGACTTCGACCGTCCCAACGCGCGCGCCATAGGCATAGACGCGAATGTAGAGATCGCCGAATTCGAGCGCATAGGCCTGGTCGGCCGAGAAGATGAACGGGATCAGCCGTGTCGCCTTTGACGGAGCCTTCACCTCCGCGCAAAAATAGGTGCCGCCGCGCTTCCTGATCCCGCCATGCGGAAGCGTGACGAAGTTCGTGCATTTGGACAGCGCCGCCCGGTAAAGGTCGAGCGAGGCGCGAGCATGCAAGCGGGGAGAAATCTCGCCGCGGATGAAAGCGTCCTGGACCGGATAGAGCGTGGTCATCGGCCGGCGAACCTGTTGTCACCGCGCTGGAGAGCCCAGGAGGTTGTAGAAAATCTGCCGCCGCGCTGGATGGCATTGGCCGAATAGGCGGCATCCAGCGCCCTGTCATAGGCGCTGCGGGCGATGTCGATCATGCCCGACTTGTGAGTCAAGGGATGGGCGATCTTGATGGCGAGCGCCGCAACCAGCACTTCGCTGAACAGCGCGTCCCAGTCGTTGGGATCGGTCAGATTGGCGACATAGCGGATGACGCGCGGCCCCGCCTGATCCGAATAGATCAGCCCGGCCTCCTGCCGCCATAAGAGCGGAACGCCGTCCGGCTCGCCATTATGAGTCAGCGGCAAGGGCCGCAGGCAATCGGCGGGAAGCTCATAGGCGAAGTTCAGCGTGCCAGCGACGCTGCCGGTGTCGAAGCCGGCGACCGAGGCCGCCAGGATGGCGAAGACAAAGGCGTGCTTGGTCAATTCGGCCTCGCGGGTCAGGTCGAAATGCAGATTGAGCAGGCGCGCCGCCTTGGCGTCCTGGTCGAGGCTGTCGATTGGCGCCTCGTCGAGCACGGCGAGCGCCATATTGGCGATGTCGAGCGGGGTGATGGCCATGGCTCAGGCCTCCGGCTGTGGGGTTGGTCGGGGAAAACGGGGCATGGTGCCTCCACGGCAAAAAGCCGCTTCAAGGCGGCTGGGGATTTCTTTTGATTTTGGCTTGGGAGGAACGTTGCACGTCTCGTGCATGGGGCCGTCACGGCGCCAGCCGCCCGTCAGGAATGGGTGGCACGTGCTGCGTAATCCGTTTTTTCCCATTCGAGCAAGGAAGACGGCAATGCTTCGGCTATTGCAGTTTCACGACACCGCCGCGCGACGCGGCGATGTCTTGCCCTGAATTGTGTCAGCTGATACGTGCGCCGGTCGAGGTCCCTGTTTCGGCCGACTTGGCAAAGGCGCTTGGTTTCATCCTTCCGGCACCTCCCGCCATAGCCAAGCCCTTGTCCAGGGCATCCTGAAGGCTTGGTGTGTAGTAGGCGGTGTCTTGCAGGCCGCTGAAGAAGTTTATGCGATGAACCTCCCCTTTCTTGCTCATGACAATGCCCGCTTTTCGGAGCACTTCCTGAACTGTTTTGTACTTCATGTTCATAGTTACCTCCCTCGCCGAGACAGGCAGCATCGCCCTTTCTTGTAACTGCTTGGTGCCGTCGATTGGCCAAAGCGCAACATGAATGTTGTAGCGAACCCCAAAATTCACATCACTCCGGCGCAGCGCAGCGGGTGAACTTGGGATTCGCCACAGTGGCCGACCTGGCGTTCCGAAGGAGCGGGACGTCTGACGCCCGCCCTTCGCCCGATCAGGCCTCCGTGGTCTTCAGCGCGATGAACGTCATGTGCTTGACGCTCGACGCGGTGCGGTCCCAGTTGGCCGCCAGCGCCAATTCCGCATCGGTGGCGAATTCGCCGGCCGAGGACGCGTCGAGGAAGCGGGTGCCCGGCACATGCGGCACGAAATGCCGGCGGCCGACCATTTCGGTGACGCCGCCGCCATGGCCCTGCCGCGGCTTGCGGTCGAACTCCAGCGGCCCGCCTTCGGTGTTGACCGGCAGCTCGTTCCACAGGATCGCCTTGTCCTTGAACATGAACGCCGTGTAGACGCCGCCGGCAACCGGAATGTCGTCGTCGACGACGGCCCTCAGCCCCATGTAATAGGGGATCAGCGGCCCGCCCTGCTCGGACGACGGCACATAGTCGATGAGGTCGGCGAGTTTCAGCGCCTTCATCTGTTTCGAATGCATCCAGATCGTCTTGAACTTGTCGGCGCGGTCGCCCATCAGATAGGCGGCCTCGATGATGTCGGTGTCGACGATGGAGGCGCCGGTGATGCGCACCAGGTCGCCGGCGTCATTGGCGATGTTGTCGGCCAGCACGCCCTTCAGTATGCCGAGCAGCGTCAGCTTGTTGGCGCGCTGCCAGTAGTCGGTCTGGCGGCGCACGATGAGCTTCTGCGGATCGTCGCCGGCAAGGATCGAGGTCAGGTCCGGGATGCCCCAAGCCTGGGCACGGACATTGCGGGCCGCTACATCGCGGCGCGCACCGATCTTCTTCATCTCGATCGAATCGGCCGGGTCGTCGTTGACCGGTTCGGAGGGATCGTTGCCGAGATCCTTCCAGCCGGGCATGTCGACGGAACGCCCGCCCATGGAAAGCTTCGAGGTGATGGCCGGGTCGGAAAACAGGATCCCGGCCTGGTAGATGTCGAGCGACTGGACGTGCTCCTCGAACGAGTATTGCGCATAGACGGACGGAACGATCGCGTCCGCGATACGGGTATAGGCGTCTGCCATTTTTGTCTTCCTTCAGGTTTGGGTCAAAGAGGGTTGTTGGGCATCCACAGGTCGGGGTTTTCGCCGGCCTCGCGTGCCAGCCGCCGGGCACGCGCCGGGTCGCTTTTTGACCAGGGCCGAGATAGCGGTCAGGTTGCGCTCGCCGGCGGCATTGCGCTTGAAGGGATTGCCTCCGCTCAAGGTAGCATTGCCGTCGATCGTGTCTTCGCGGAACATCGCCTCGCCGATGGCGTGGAACGCCTTGGCGATCTGCGGGTCGGTCAAGGCGCCGTCCGGCAGAAGGATGCCCTTCGCCTTGTAGGCATTGACCAGGCCGAGCTTCTTCATCGCCCGGTTGGCGACCTCGAGCTTCTGGCGAAAGCCATCGCTGCCGGTCGGTCCCCAATCCCGCACGAGGTCGTCATGCGTCGCTTCGACCGAGCGGGCAGTGGCGATTTGCTGTGCCTTGGCCTGCTCGGCCATGTAGCCGACGAAGCGGTCGTGATAGGCCTGTGCGACCTTCGGGGTAGCACCGGCCTCGACCGCCCAGGCCTTGGACGCATTGGCGAGCTCGTCCGAATAGGCGAAGTTTTCGGGGAGCCCGTCGGGGCGCCGGTACTCGACCTTGTCGGGCGAGGTCAGCGGACGCATCGCCTCGGGCAACCGGGCATGAAACCTGTCCCAGTCTTCCGCGGCTGCATCGGCTGCCGGAACGCGCAGGCTCTCGCCCTGCTGCCGCTCCAGCTCCGCATAGGAGGCGAAAACCCGATCGAGGCTTTCAGGCTTGGTCCAGCCCTTGGTTTCGGCGAGCTTGCGGTTGCCTTCGGAAAGACCGTCAAACCAGCTTGTGGCCGTAGGCGGGGCGGACCCGTTGTCCCCGTTGGCCGGTGGCCGTGCAAGGTTGCCCGCCGGTGGCGCCGCCACCACGGACCCGGCGTCTGCCAGATCTGTCATGTGAGATTTCCTTTACTGAGAGTTTGAAGGTCGGTGATGAGAGCACCGGCGGTGAAACTTGGTATCTTCCCCCTCGAGGGGAGATGGCCGGCAGGCCAGAGGGGGTAGCCGCGCGTGGAGCGCCGACCTCATCTGTCGCCGGGGGTCGCGCCCGGTCGAACCGACCCCCTCTGTCGCCTTCGGCGACATCTCCCCCTCGAGGGGGGAGATTAGCGCCTACGCATTATCCCCCCAGTTCTCCCAGAGCAGCGTGATCGTGCCGGTAACGGCAATCGTGCCGTCGGCATCGATGTCGGTGCCGGTGGCAAACGCCAGGTTGAGATAGAGGTCGACCGGCGTCACGGTTCCGTCGAGCGTCAAGGCTGCGGCAACATCGGCAATCGACGCGCTCGACGGCGCGGCACCGGCGCCATCCAGCGTGCGGCCGGTCGTCGCCAGCACATTGATCATGGTCAAGGCGAGCGCTGGGGTCGACGCTGCCGTCGAGCCGAGCGACCAGGTCAGCGCGGCATTTTCGTTGATGGTCGACGCGCGGGTAGTCAGCACCGCGAACTGCAATCTCGCCGTACCGCCCTTGATTCGGATCCTGCCATCGATGAAATCGAACAGCTTCTGGCTGGCATAGGCGAGCGCATCGGTGACCGGCACCGGCATGGCATTGAAGGAGAAGACGGTGCGGTAGGCGCCGCCCTGTCCGGTCGTCCTGGCAGTAAGCCCCGCCTTGGGCGGGGCAAGGCCGGCTTCTCTGGCGGCGGCACGCGAAAGCGTCCGGGCAAGACCTCGGGTCATTTGATTTCTCCATTTTTGAGGATTTGAGGAAGAGTTGGCCGCTGCGTAGAAAAAGCAGATCGGGCGACATGGGGCCGTCAAAGATTAGTCTCGTTTGGGCATCGTCTTGGCGAGCCGTGGTCTCCGGCTGTCAGACAAAAACAACCATGTCTTATTTCGTGAGGCACGGTGCCTATGTTCCGCCGCAAATGCGACCGCACTTGGCAAAATCAGCCTGCGTATTAGTTCATAGGCCTCAACGGAGTACCAGACGATGACCATGTCCAAAGCCATTGCCGCCATGCTCGTGACCGCCGCGCTGGCAGGCTGCGCGCAGACCGAAGCACAGCAGAGAACCAGCACCGGTGCGCTGCTCGGCGCCGGCGCCGGCGCGCTTGCCGGTCAGGCGATCGGCGGCAACACCAAGAGCACGGTCATCGGTGCCGGAGCCGGCGCCTTGCTGGGCGCCGTCGTCGGCAACGCCACCACGCCGCAGCGGCGCGGCGAACAGCTTTGCCGCTATCAGGACCGCAACAGCGGCCGCATCTACACCGCCCCCTGCGACGACCGGTATTATAACGGCAATTATTGAGCATAGCGCTGGTCTTCCCTTCTCCCCTTGTGGGAGAAGGTGGCCGCGAAGCGGCCGGATGAGGGGTGTTCCAGGGAACACCGACGCCTCATTTTCTTCCATCACGCCTCATCCGTCTCGGCGCTAAAGCGCCGATCCACCTTCTCCCACAAGGGGAGAAGGCGTCACCAATGCCGGTGCCTCACCGCCTACCTCCCTTCCAGCCTCGCCGCCTTCTCCAGCGCAGCCAGTTGCGCTTCGTCCAGCGTCAAAAACCCCATAATATGCTGCACCACTTCGGCGCGCGCGTTGCTGAGCGCACTGTGCAGCTCGAAGCCGTTCGGCGTCTTGGTCTTGGCCAGCCACTCGCCGTAGGATGGGCGGCGGTAATAGCCGGTCGCAGCGGTCAGGTCGGCCAGCACCATCTCGCCGTCCTGGCCCGAGAATACCCTGAGATGGGCCTTGGCCAGCGCGTCCCGCGCCTTGGCCGGGCCGCCGGCCTGGCTGGAATGGGCGAAGCGTTTGCGGCTCATGCGCCAGCGCCCGGCACAGCCGGACCGCCCGGTATATCAGCCTGCCCACCCTGCAGCATGCCTTGCAGCCCATCGAGCAGGCCGCTGTCGCGCGCCTGCACTGCCGCCGGCACGGCATCCTTGGCCACCTTGCCGGCGGTGGCGGCGGCCGCCATGCCTGCTTGTGCGGTTTGCGCCTTGGCGCGGGCATCGCGAATTTCGGCCACCTCGTCCTGTCGGCGAAAGATGCGCTGCGGGCTGCGGCCGGCGCCCTGCACGATCTTCAGCGCTTCGTCGCCGTCGATATTGTCCATCACGCCGGGATCGAACTGTGCCATCTGCATGGCGGTAGTGACCACCTGGATGGTGTCGCGGGCTTCCGCCGAGCGGCGCAGCACGTCGAGCGGCCCGGTGAAGGTCGGCCGCAGCGCCTTGCCGGCAAGGCTCGCCGGCGGCAGGAAGCGGCTGTCTTCCTCGTAAAGTCCCTTGTCTTCGAGAATGCCCAGCTCGCGGTCAAGATTAGAGGCAAAACCGGCCTGGATGATCGAACCGGACGGCCCGAGCAGCGCGCCCTTCTCCTCCTGCCGGATCAAGGCTTCGGTCGCCGTCATCTGGGGGTTCTGCACCAGCGTCTGGAACAGGTTGACGAACATCATGTCGCGGATCTCCTCGGCCCGGCTGTCGGCATAATTGAAGGCATAGGTCGGGTTCTGGCCGGTGGCGATCGGCGCGATCAGCGGCCGGCCGGCATCGTCGATGAGACCCGGATAGTTCTCGCCGGGATTGAGCACCGGCACATAGTCGAGCCGTGCCTTGGAGGCGGTGGCCGGATCGGTGATCTGCTGCAACGCCCGCAGGCCGGAGCGCCGCACGGCGTTCTCCTCGCGCACGGTCGTCAGTGCCTCGATGGTCGGCGAGATGCCGTAGGGATCGCCCTCGTAGCGGCGCCAGTTGAAGCACGACACCGGGAACGAGCGAAAACCGCTTTCCCTGACGATCGCCTCTTCATCCTCGATGACGTGATAGGAAGCGAACGCGGTGTCGAGATACTGATAGGATCCGCTCAGACTGTACATCTTGCGCTCGTCGCGCGGCTGGATGCACTGGATCAGCGAGATCTTTGTCTCGCATTTCGAGGGGTCATCAACCAGCACTTTGATCCGCGCCGGCAGCTTTTCATAGCCGAGCAGCTGCGCCGCCTGTCGCGCCGTGCGCTCGTAGCGGCGGTGGAAGATATCGACCTGGCCCCAGCGGTTTCGCGAGAGATAGCCCTCGACCACGGGGATGGAGGCATAGCGGATCAGCGTGCCGCCAAAACCTTCCTCGGCATAGAGATAGGCCGGGCCATAGCGCACGACATTGCGCAGACACGCCTGCGTTGCCGGCACAAAGTTCGAATTGGCGGAATAGCGCAGCGAAAACAGGAAATCGCGCAGCGCTTCCGCCCATTCCTTTTCCTCGTCGGTCTCCTCGTCGTTGATGGCAGCAGTCGAAAGCCCATGCCATTTCTCCGATTGCGGGATGATCAGGCTTTCGAGCCCGGCCGCCAATCGGTTGGCGGCCGAGTTGATGGTATTGGCGTAGACACGCGCACCGCGCCGCTCCTGCCGCTCGGCCTGCGAATCAAGGCCGGCCTGGCGGCGGCCGCTCCACATATCGGGCGCATCGGGATCGCAGAACTCGGACACCGCCTCCCAGACATGCTCGTACTGGCTGCGCTCGCTCTCCAGTTCAGCCTGTCGCGATAGAATATCGCGAGCACGGGAATCGCTCATGGTCAGCCTCGCTTGATGAATTCGATTGGAAAAATGGCGGGAACGCCGAAACCGCCGATCTCCCCACTCGTGGGGGAGATGGCCGGCAGGCCAGAGGGGGGCGCGAAGGATCGCAAACCTGTTTTCTTATTATATTTTCCGACCGGGTTCGCCCAACCGGAATTCGCCGAACGTCGCAGTTACAAGTAATCCACAAGCCGGCGGGACAGCGCCCCCTCTGCCCTGCCGGGCATCTCCCCCACGAGTGGGGAGATCGGCAGTTTCAGCCGATTATGCGCTGCCCTCGAGCGCCGGGCTCCGCCCAAAACGCTGCACCACGAAACGGCCCATCTTCTGGCCGGGCACTTCGATCAGCGTGTAGGTGATCCAGGACAGCAGGCACACCACCGGCAAGACGAGGGCAGTGACGACCGCGAAGCGCAGCGGCGCCGACAAATCATGGCCGAATTGGGTGATGACCAGAGCCGCCACCGGCTGAAGAACCAGCAGATGGATCAGATAGATGCTGAAGGAAAGCTCACCCATCAGATGAAAGAACCTGTTGGCGAGCGTCGTGGCGATCTTCCTGGCCACGATGCCCATCATTCCCGGCAGCATCCGGTAGAGAACCAGGGGAAAGAAACCCACGACGAGTGCTTCGCGCATCAAAAACTTTCCAAGCCCGTAGCCACCGCCAAACGGCAGCGCGGCCAGAGTCATGGCCAATGCCAGATGCACGAAAGGCCGCTTCTGCCTTTGATGGACGACGCCCGCCAGCAGCATCCCGCACAGGAAAATCTGCATCTTCAGCGGCAGGAACGACGGCATCGGAAAGTGGACCGATAGTTGTCCCATCAAGAACACGATCGCGCTGCCGATCGCCGCGACCAGAATGGCGCTCCATACCCAGGCAAGCCTGCGCACCAGCAGCATGATCGCCGGAAACACCGCGTAGAACTGCATCTCCAGCCCCAAGCTCCAGTCGGGCAGCGGCGTGCGATAGGCGAAATTCGGCACCAGGCCGAACAGGAACGACAGATGGGCGCCGATATTCTTCAGGCCGCTGTCGAGATAACGCTCGGGCGCCTGCGGCGACCGCAGCAGGAACTCGTCGATGACCATCCTGGACTGGTAGAGATAGGGGCCGAGCGCCAGGGCAGCGAACAGCATGACATAGAACAGCGGCGCTATCCTGAAATAGCGGCGGGTCCAGAATTTCAGCCAGGTTTCCGGCCTTTGCCAGGGCTCCTTGTCCTGGCGCCACTGGTAGTGGAACACCATCAGGAAGCCGGACAGCATGATGAAGAGGTCGACGCCGAGATCCGGTTCGCCGATGATGGGAATCTGCCAGCCGGTCAACAGCAGGCAGTGCCCAATCAGCACCCAGATCGCGGCGAGCGCCCGAAGCCCGTCCAGGCACTCGATGCGCGATACTTCCGTCATGCCGAACTTCTCGATGGTCATGTTGCAATGCAGCATGGCGGCTGAGGGAGGAATGTCAACCGTGCGGAGGGAACACGAATTGCGCTTGGTTGTAACGGAAAACGCGGAAGCTGCCTTGACCTTCTCCCCTTGTGGGAGAAGGTGGCCGAGCGAAGCTCGGTCGGATGAGGGGTGTTGGACCGATCGCTATCTTGGGGAGATAAGCTCTTAAAATCGCTAAAGGTTTTTTCGCCTCATTCCTTGCAGCACCCCTCATCCGGCTCGGCGCTGCCGCGCCGACCCACCTTCTCCCACAAGGGGGAGAAGGAAGAACCCTCACCCGCCTCGCTTCTTCACCAACCTTGCATGCCGGCGCCAATACCACCAGGCCAGCACCCGGTTGCGGAACACTCGTCTCATCGCGCCCATGTCAAACCCCCAGCAGCACGCGGCGCTGGCCGGTGAGGTCGCCGGGCGACAGATCGGTCTTCACTGTTCCGGCGGTGCCGTCATTGGCCGCAAGCTGGGCCCGCAACGCGGCTTCGCGCGCCTGCACGTCCTTGTCGGCAATGGTCGGTGTCGGCGGCAACGGCTTCAGCGCCGGCGGCTTTTGAAAAAGGCACATGGTTTTCTCCAAGGGTTCTTGTCCAGTCGAAGAGCAGAAAATCCTCGCCGTTCCTGCCGTAGCCCGGCAGACGGCAGCGTTGCGTCGCGCCGAGCCGGGCAAGCCAGCGCAGCGCCAATTCATTGGCGGCCAGCGCTCGCGCCTCGACCCGCCATGCGCCGCGCGCGGCAACTTCAGGCCCGAGCACGGCATGAAAAAACTCGGTAATCCCAGGCACGCAGCGCCTCACACGGCGCGTGCCCCAGCTCCAGGCGATCCACAGCCCGCTCCGCTGCTCGGCAGCGCCAAAGCCGGCCTCCGGATTGCCGTCGAGCTCCGCGACATAGGCAAATCCCTGCAGCGCCGTCAGTGCCAGCAGTGCCGGCGACCACTCGTCGAACTGGCAGTCGATCTCGGCCCGGTCCTCTGGCCGGAGGTTGGCGGCGATGTAGGAGAGGTCGCGCAGCGTGGCGGGGATGATGCGGATGGTCACCGAAACGCCCCCAGCGGATCGGCCTGCCCCGCCTTCCGCCTCGCGGCCTTGAACACCGCCGGGTCGACCACGGCTTCCCTCAGCATCATCACGCCATAGCGGGTCGCCGCCATCAGATCGTCGCGCAGTTTCACCACCTGGCCGTCCCTGCGGTGATAGAGGCGGAACTCCTCGAACCACGGCAAAAGCGTCGAAAACACCTTGAAGCGGCCTGATTGCATGCGGTCGAGCATCTCCATCAGTCCGGCCTCGACCGAGACGGAACCGTCGGCGAACTGCGCATGGCTGGCGAGCATGTTGAGCCCATGCGCGGAATATTGCCTGGCAAGCGCGGTGCCCGCACCTTCCAGCGTCTCGCGGCGGCCGTCGCGCGGCCATGCCCATGGCAGCCATTCGCCCCACGGTTTTAGCGTCAGCGCCTGCATGGCCGGGGTCTGCTGCGAAGCGCGGCAGGCCTTTCTGACATAGACGACGTCGGCCTCCGTATCCCAGGCGAGCTCGACCGCCGCCGACGGATGGTCCCAGCCGAAATCCAGCGCGCCGAGCCTCGGCCAATAGCGCGGCAGCGGGAACGGCTCGCAGGCGATCAGCTCTTCGGCCACCGGAAAGATGCGGCCGGAGCCGAGCACCGGAATGCCCTTGGCGCGCGCCTCGCGCTCATGCGCCGGATAGGCGGCGACGATCGCGGCACGCTGGTCGGGCGTATAATGCCCGGCATCGTCGATGGTCATGAAGGTGACGTGGCGGGTCATTGTGCACCCTCGCGGCATTGAATCATTTTGGCAGGCGCCGGACGTATGGTGCTGTTCGTCAAAGCACTTTTCCGATGGCAGGACAGAGGGGGGCGCGAAGGAACGCGAGTTGTACGAGTTCGCAGCCCTATCACCGCTTCCCCATTCCGCCCACCTGCTCAGCCGATAAAAACAGCAGCACCACATCCGACATGCCGAGCAGCGGCGTGAAGGTGACGATGGTGATGCCGCCGGTGGCGTTGGTGCGGGTCAGCCCCTCGGAATAGATGTCGAGCGGCGGCTCCTCGTCGAACCAGACGCCGTGCAGCGTCTCGCCCTGCCATTTCTCGCGACCCTTCTCGTAGCTCTTGAACGACAGCACCGATTCGTCGGCCTGGACATCGCCGCCGCCGCCACAGCGCACCACGACGCTGTCGAGTGCGCCCGGCGCCCGTCCCGCCATCGTGCTGACGAGGGCGTCGGCCGGGATCATCCCGGTGCCCCAGGCCGCCTGCTGCTGGGGCGGACCGATCAGGATGCGCTGCGGGTTGTCGCGCGTGCTTTCGCCGGTGACGCCGGCCGCCCACATCCGGACCGGACAATCGAAAACCTTGCCTTGCCACCAGTCTGGATAGCGGCCGGTGAGATGCATCGCCCATTCGGCGCCGCCGGCCCTGGTCTTGCCGAGCTGATTGCCGGCCATGAACAGGCGCTCGCGATTGGTCGCGCCGGCGGCGTGGAACTCGGCCTGTGGGGGATAGGGCTGGTAGGCGGCAAGCTGGTTAGTGCGGCGCCTCCGGTCCAGCTCCGCCAGCAGGCTGAGATATTCCTTCCTTGCCGCCCGGCTGTGCGAGGCCTTTTGCGAGGCCCGGCTCTTCGAGAAACGGCCTAAGGACGGCTTCGAGGCCGCGGATGCGCTGCCTGATTTCGTCATCGCTCAATGCATCCAGATTGTTGATGTTGACACTAAGATCCTTGGGCAGCACCGACAGCACGAGCTTCAGATACTGATCGGGCTTTTCGGCGCGCACCTCGGCGATGACGCCGGCGCCATGGGCGCGAAAATCGGCGCGGATCGCTTCGAGGAAGCCGTCGGCCAGCGTCTTCTTCGGCCGCCTGGTTCGGCCAGGCTTGCCAGGTACTTGATCCTGCGGCTGCGGATCGCCGGCGGAAGGAGCCTTGGCCATGCCCTACTCCGTCGTCCCGGCGGAGATCGCCGGCTTCTTGTTGGCTGGCCGCACGATGCGCTTGCGCGGCTTGGCCTTCTTGCCGGCGCGTGCCGACTTCGGCTTTCGCAGCTGGCTTGCCGGTTTCGCATCAGTCGTCGTGCCGGGCATCATCGCACCGGCGTCAGGCAAGGCGTTCAGCCCTGTCCTGAGAATTGCCGCCGCCTTACCGTCGAGTGCTGCCGACGCGATGCCGAAGCCGCCGACCGCATCGACGGTACCGCCACGCAGCATGCCGATCCGCACGCCGGCGGCGACCAGTTCGAAGCGGCCGATGCGTGCATAGGGTGCGGCGCCGGCGAACTCGCCAATGGCGCTGACGACCTCGTGGCCGTCATCGTCGGTGATGATGGTGGCGTAACGGTTGGACATGGGATGTTCTCTGGGGTGGGCGCACGGGGGCGCGTTAATCTGAGGATCGTCGAGGTCGCGTTCCGTCGCGACCCCCTCTGTCCTGCCGGACATCTCCCACAAGCAGGGAGATTGGCTGTCATCATCGCTTTCGCCAATTTTGTAGGATGCAAAAAAGGTGCCGTCGCCCAAACTGCCGATCCCCCCTCGTGGGGGAGATGCCAAGTGGTGGCAAGAGGGCAGGACAGAGGGGGCGCTGTCACGCCGACTTACAGCCGGCAGCACGCACATCATTCGATCGAAAGGAAGCCTGAAACAAAAAACCCGCCTCGGCGGGCGGGTCGTTGGAGCCAATTAGCACCATACCCAGATTAGTAGCATAGCTGCCGGCACAAAGCAAGAACAAAATGCGGCGCGGCGACAGAAAAATGCAAATTTCGTTCAGCGCCTCCGCCGCCAGCCGGCAAGCTTGCGTTCCTTCGCGCCCTTCTCTGCCCTGCCGGACGTCTCCCTCACGAGGGGGAAGATTGGCTTCCATCGCCGCTTTCGCCAATTTTGTAGGGTGCAAAAAAAGGCGCTGTCGCCAAAGCTGCCGATCTCACCCCTCGTGGGGAGATATGCGATCCACCCTCCGCAGCTGCAGCGCAGCTGCTGCGGAGGACGGGCAGGACAGAGGCGGCGCTGTCCCGCCGACTTCACAGCCGGCAACACTCGCAACGTTTGGTCGAGCATGGAGCCTGAAACAAAAAACCCGCCTCGGCGGGCGGGTCGTTGGAGCCAATTAGCACCATACCCAGATTAGTAGCATAGCTGCCGGCACAAAGCAAGAACAAAATTCACCTGAGACGCGAAAAAACGCAGAGTAGCCGATTGGCGAAGCACACCGGGAAGTCCGACGAGACGCCGCCGTCCGGATCAGAACAGGCATTGGCGCGTTTGAACCCTAGCCAATGGGAGCAAAAGCCATGAACGTCGCCAATCTGCAACTCGAAGGCCTGCTTATGGCCATCGCATCGATCAATCAGGTCCTGGTCCGCAAGGGCGTGCTCTCCGTCGAGGAGATCGACATCGCCTTGCGCAGGGCCGAAGCCAGCGAGACCAACGAGGAAAGGTCCGAAGGCATGTCGGCGTCGAGCCGCGATGCCGTCAATTTCCCGATCCGACTGCTGGAGTTGGCCAATCAGTGTCAGCCGGAGACGGACATGCCGTCCTTCTCGAAACTGGCGCGCATGGTCGGTCAGATCAAGGAACCTTACGACGACCAGATGTGACGCGGCGACCAAGGATGACCGCCGCAGCAAGCTTTGGCATCACGCCCTGCCAAGCTTCAGCGCCAGGATGCGGCCCGGCCCGTGCACGGCGGCAAACAGCAGCCCGGCCAGGAAGGTGAAGTGATCGATGAAGAAGCCGAACTCCGCCTGGTTGCCGGCCCAGTGCGACGGCCCGTGGAAGGCGAAGCCGAGGAACAGCACATAGGCGCCGGCGACCAGCGCTGCCCAGGAGAAGAAGGCGCCGGTCAGGAAGCATAGGACGAGGACGACCTCGAGCAGGGCTGCGCACCAGGCCAGGAACAGCGGGAATGGAAACCCAGCCGCCGCGATATAGCCGGCGGTGGCGCCGATATCGACGAATTTGAACATCACGGCCATCAGGAAGACGGCGGCAAAGATCAGGCGGGCGACAAGGATTGCCGCGATCCGCCACGGCGACTGAACGGTTGATTGAGCGGTTTCCAAGGTCATGATGTCCTCCCAAGAGTTGCGATGGTTGTGCCCCAAGGACGCACCACCAGCCGCAAGCCCGACATCATCCCCCGAAAAACCTGAGAGATACAAGCGCGTAGCGCGTTCGACATTGCAGAACCTGGGTTCCTCGCCCTCACGAAGTGGGGGAGAGGTGGCGCGGCGAAGCCGCGACGGAGAGGGGGCCTGCGCCGGCAAAGAAAAGGCCCCTCTCCGGCCGCGTCGCGGCCACCACAACCCCCCGTCGCGCCGGGCGGGGCCCCCCCGCCGGGGGCTGCCCCACCGTGGCGCCCCGGAGGCGGATAGGCGCCCCGACCGGTGCATACTGGGGGGC
>NZ_JBVVQF010000021.1:0-104504 GCF_055811815.1 Mesorhizobium sp. WSM4836 | reverse complement strand
CGCCGCCCCCCCCCCCCCCCCCCCCCCCCCCCCCCCCGCCCGGCCCCCCCCCCCCCCCAAAACCCACCCCCCCCCCCGCGGGGGCCCGCCCCCCCCCCCCCCCCCCGGCGCGGGGGGGGGCGCGGACCCCGAGCCTGGAGCTACCCCACCTTGGCGCCCGGCTGGCTGATCGGCTCCCGTACCGTTCCATACTGGCTGCCCCAGCGGTCGGTCATCGCGCAGCGTATGTCCCACAGTTCCGGGAAGAAGCGGTGGCGGGCGCCGGCCTCCAGCAATTCGACCGGCCGGCCCTTCAGCGATTTCGCGCCGAGGCCGATCGTGCGGTGGATGAGGTAGAGGTGGTTGGCACGGAATTTCTGGAACAGCTCGTCGAACTCGACCAGCGCTTCGGCAACGACATAGCTGTCGCCGTGATCGTAGCCGGTATCGTAGACGTCTTCGACCGAGAGGCCGCGGCCGTCGAGGTATGACGCCTTGAAGGCTCGCCACAGATCGGGCGGCAGGCGCAGCAGCTGCTTGAAGCCCGGTGATTCCTGGCCGCTGCCATTGCCGAGCTGCAGCCGGATCTGCTGGTATTCCTTGGGCGACATGGTTTCGAGCAGGTCGAGCTGCGCCGTCATCAGCCGCATCAGCCGGTGCACGCGCCCCATCAGCGTGATGATGCGATGCGTGTCCTGCTTTTCCAAGAAATCGACGACATCGACCAGCGTGTAGGCGATGAGCTTCATCCACAGCTCCTCGACCTGATGCACGATCTGGAACTGCAGCTCGTCGGCATTGACCATCTCGGCCAGCGGCTTCTGGCAGGCGAGCAGCCTGTCGCATTTGAGGTAGACGCCATAGTCGCGCATCTCAGGCGTTTCGATGCGGGCATAATGGTCCTGCTTGTCCATGGCCATGCTCCTTGCCCCGGCCGTCGGGCCGCAGGCGCTTGTTGGATCCCGGTCTCCCTGAATCTAATCGCTTTCTTGCCGAACATTGTCCCTTTCTGTTATTCGATTTTCGAGAAAATGAAGGACAAACGCTGCCTCTGAAGCAGATTGGAAGAACGAATGATGCTGGATGCGGTCGACCGGAAGATCGTCGCGGCACTCGAACGCGATGCCCGCATCTCCTTTGCGGCGCTTGCCGACGAGGTCGGCTTGAGCAAGACGCCGTGCTGGAAGCGGGTCAAGGCGCTCGAGGACGCCGGCGTCATCCGCGGCTACTCGACCCGCATCGACCCGGCCAAGCTCGGCTTCGGCATCGAGGCCTTCATCCAGGTGTCGATCGATTTCGAGCTGTCGGACGCTTTCGAGGCGGCGGTCAAAAAGCATCCGCTGATCCGCCGCTGCCACGCCACGACTGGCGAGGCCGACTATCTCCTGCAGATCGTCACCGTCGACATGATGGCGCTCGACAGGATGCTGCGCGAGGAGCTCAGCCGGCTCCCCGGCGTACGGCGCACGATCACCTCGATGGCGATGCGCGAGATCAAGGGTGGCATCTCGTTCGCCAATGCCGTCGGGCATACGCCGACCAAGCGCTAGACGGTCAGGCCCTGGTTATCAATTCGCGTCCCAGCCGCTTCGGTTGCTCGGCGCGCAGAACCACATTTGTCGTCACCGTGCCATAGTGGCCGATGCTGTCGACGATGCTTTCAAGATCGGGCGGTGACGGGACCACGACCTTGACCAGAAAACAATCCTCGCCGGTCACCCGCAGCACCTCGACCACCTCCGGCAATTGGGCGAACTTCTTCAGGCAGGCCTGGATATGCTCATGCGTGGTGCGCAGGCGGATGACCGCCATGGTGCCGAGCCCGAGCGCTGCCGAATTGATCACCGCCTTGTAACCGGTGATGATGGCGCGCTCCTCCAGCCGCTTCACCCGTTCCGAGGTGGCGGGCTGGGACAGGCCGACGCGGCGGCCAAGCTCGGAGATGCCGATGCGGCCATCCTCCTGCATGATCTCGATGATCGCCAGATCGGTGGGATCGAGCCTTGGCCGATAATCGCCGTTCCGCATGATCGCCTTTAATCCATCGGATTTTTTCGCCGCTTTCCGATGATCTCTCATTCCGCCGCCTGGGAGAAGACCTAGAATTGCGCGCCTTGCATCAGGAGAGAAGGCTTCGTATGACTGACCTCATCATTGTGCCGGGCATCGGCGGATCGGGCAAAACCCACTGGCAGACGCATTGGCAGCAGGCAAGGCCCGCGATGCGGCGGTTCAACCCGGCGAGCTGGGACGCGCCGGACTTCGACGACTGGGTGGCTGCGCTGGACACCGTTATAGGCCTGGCAAAGACACCACCCGTGCTCGTCGCCCATAGCCTCGGCTGCCTGCTGGTCGTACACTGGCAGCAGATCTCCCCCCGCGAGATCAGCGGCGCATTGCTGGTCGCGGTTCCGGACCCTGCGTCGCCGGCCTTCCCTTCCTCCGCCCGGGCCTTCGCCGACGCGCCGCAACAACGGCTTCGCTTTCCGTCGCTGATTGTCGCCAGCACCAATGATCCCTACGGCTCGCTGGACTATGTCAGGGCGAAATCCGAGCGCTGGGGCAGCGATCTCCATATCGCCGGACCGCTTGGCCACATCAATGGCGACAGCGGGCTCGGCGACTGGCCGGCGGGAATGCAGCTGCTGACGGCTTTTCTCGGGCAAACGCAAGCAACCGCCCGAGGCGCTGTGCTTCAGCCGTAACCGAACCAGGAACGGCTACCACGCCGCCGCCCTGATCTGGTTTTCGCCGCGGCGCCGCACCTCAGTTCGATGCTGCGGCAGGCGTGCTGAGTTCGAGGAACGGTACTGTCGAACCCGGAATCATCGACTTCGGCAATTCGCCGTTCCATCTCTCCGCTTTGGTCAGTTCGACCAGCAGCGGATTGTTGGCGATTGCGGCGGCGCGAGCCTTGATGGCTTTCGCCTCACCTCACCTTCGATCCTGCGCATTGCTTGGCGTCTCCTTCTCGGCATCGCTTTTGCGCTTCGGGCAATCCTCGTAGTCATGGTCGCGCCCGCCGCAATAGGAGCAGCATTTTGCCGGCGCGTCGGAGCGAAGCATCGTTGGCATGCACAAGAATGCACGAAAACCGGACAGACTGCTAAGGCTGCGGCACCGGCAATGTCGATTTCGCCACGGAACCGCTGCCGCCGCATGAAAGTTATCTGCTCATCCCAACCGGAGCACAGGACATGGCCGACGACCCGAACCGCTACGAGACCGGAGCGAGGAAATATCCGGCAAAGACGCGCCCCGACGCGGCCGACGAATTCTCGCAGGATGCGGCCGGCAACAAGCCGCCGCCCGGCGGCATGGGATTGACCAGGCCGGCTGACGATTTCGACGACAAGACCCGGCATTCGGAAGGCCAGAACCCGCCGCGCGCAGCGATCCGGCCAGACCGCAAGACCACCGCCAGGAAGCCCGGCAAGGACGCAAGACGATGAACGTCGCCAATCTCCAGCTCGAAGGACTGATGATGGCGATCGCGGCCGTCAACAACGCGCTGGTCCACAAGGGCCTGTTATCGGTCGACGAGGTCGACATGGCGTTGCGCCGGGCAGAGGCGGCGATGACCAGCGACGAGCGTCTCTATGAAGACATGTCGCCATCCAACCGCGACGCCGTCTGCTTTCCGCTCAGGCTGCTGCAGGCGGCCAACAATGCCCAGGGCGAAACCGGCGTACCGTCCTTTGCCGAACTGGCCAGGATGGTCGGCCGGACCAAGGAGCCCTATAACGACCAGATGTGATGGAGGACGCCATGGCCGACGACAAATCCAAGACCAAGCAGGATCGCAAACTGGTCTCCGGCGAAGAGCCTTACGAGGTCGCTGCCTTTGCCCGCAAATACGGCATCCCGCAAAGCGAGGCCGCGACCATCATCAAGCGTTACGGCCCCTCGAGGAGGAAGCTCGACGCGCATATGGCTAGCCGCAACGCCTGATCGACTTTTGGCGGCAGCCGCCGTTCACGCCAGAAGCCTCCCTGCCCTGCCGCCTTGTCGAGAGTATCGGCAGCGTCGGCCCGGCGCCGGCCTCTGCTTGCCGCGCCCGCTTCTGCCGGATTCAACGCACGGTTTTGATAGCCGCGGAATACTCTCGCGCGCAATAACTCATTTACCTCGACACTGTACCAGTCCGGTGAGCAAAGCCGGGGGTCGGATGCAGCAACAACGATTGCGCTACGAATGTGTTATGGAGCCGAACGGCCGATGGATGGTGTGGGACATCGTTCACGATCTGCCGGCGCAATTTTCGGAAATCGCGCTGATCGGCCTGAGCCGTCGTGAAGCGGTTTCGCTCTGCCGTTTGCTCAACGAGACAAGCCGCTCCGAGACGCGGCAGAGCCGGGCCTCATAAGAAGCGCTTTCGTCTCAGGCCCGCCCAAGCTCGGGGGATTTCACATGCGATCGGCAATATTCGGTCTGGTCCTATTGCTGCCGACCGCCGCCCTCGCGGAGCCGATCGAGACGCAGAAGATCATCACGGCGGCGACCGGCGACTGGAACGGCGACGGCGCCGCCGATCTGGCGATGATCGTCGAGACCGAGCCCGGCCATCCCATGGACCTGCATTTCTTCCTTAGGGAGCGCGACGGCAATTTTCTCAGACCTGCGGGGGTCGTGCATGAACAGATCTACGGCGAATGGAAGGATTACGACCGGCCGGGTCCCGCCGCATCCGACACCGAGCCCGAACTCACCGCGCTCCCCAACGGCTCGATCAAGCTCTATATCCCGGCGATGGAGATCGGCAGCGAGCGGACCAGCAAGACGCTGACGCTTGCCTGGCGCAACGCCACGTTCGTCGTCGCCGGTTTCGCCTACGAGTATGGGATTACATGGACGACAATGTTGCCGGCGACTGCGACTAGAATGTGCTGACCGGCAAGGCCAAAAGTAGCAGGAAGCTGGCGGACGGCACCACCAGGCACGCGACCGTATCGGTCGAAGGCAAAGTCATCCCATTCGCGGAATGGACCCCGGGCACCGGCTTCAGCGCTTGCGGAGAGTGAACGGTCTCGGTTGCCTCACTGCAGCGGCGGCTTCCATAGCAGGCTGTTGCGATCGGCGGATTTGACGCGCAGCCAGGTTTCGCGGCCGTCGCGCAGCACCCGGAGCGGGATCTCGGCGCCCGCCGGACCGCTCTTCCAAAGCTTGCGATAAAAATCGGCAAGCCCATCGACCGCCGTGTCGCGGACATCCGAGATGACATCGCCTTGACGCAGGCCCGCCTGGGCGGCCGGACCGCCCTCGGCGACGCTCATCACCACGACCTTGCCGTCGCTCTCGGCCGAGAAGGCGCCGAGCCACGGCCGCGGCGGCCTGGCGACCTGTCCGCGCGTCAGCAGATCGTCGAGGATGGGCGGCAGCAGATCGATGGGCACCACCATGTTGATGTCGGCGACCTCGCCGTTGCGGCTCATCTGCAGGCGCAGCGAACCGATACCGAGCAGCCTGCCATCGGCGCCGATCAGGCCGGCGCCGCCCCATGAGGGGTGAGCCGGCGCCGTGAAGATCGCCTCGTCGAGCAGATATTCCCAATAGCCGGCGAATTCCTGCTTGGTGACGATTCGCGCCCGCACGGAGCGGCCGACGCCGTCGCAGAGCACGACGGGATCGCCAATCTTCGCCCTGGACGCATCGCCGAGCGCGATGGCGGGCAGCCCGAGCGGCGCCAGCGCCTGCACCAGGCCGAAGCCCGATTCCTGGTCGTAGGCAAGCGCATGGGCGGGTACCACGCGGCCGTCCTGGTCGGCCAGCCAGACCTCCTCGGCCTCGGTGATGAGATAGCCGATGGTGAGCACCAACCCGTCGCCGCGGATGACCACGCCGCTGCCTTCACGGCGGGTGCCCAGCGCGTCTGCCGTGAAGGCATCTTCGGGGACGGTGGCGCGGACGGCCACGATGGATCGCAAAAGGGGCTCGATATTCATGCTTTGGTTCCCGGCAATGTCCGCAGGCTGATATGGGCTATAGGTATGGCGCAGGTGACCAGGCGCAAGGGGCGGCGCCGGCTTTGCGTGCACCGGCCGCCGCGCCGTTCGCTCCGGGGTTTTGCAACAGCGCCGGCAGCCCTATCTGTACCTACGGCTATCCCCAACTGCCCTATGCAAAGTTCCTCCGCCATTACCCAATTTGAGACGCTGATATTCTCCCCAATCCCCCCAATCCACCTTTCCAAAGGCCTCCCAAATGAACGACTACACAACGGACCAATACACGCCGCCAAAAGTCTGGACCTGGAACAAGCCAAATGGCGGCGCTTTCGCCAGCATCAACCGGCCGATCGCCGGCCCGACGCATGACAAGCAACTGCCGATCGGGAAGCATCCACTGCAGCTTTATTCGCTGGCAACACCGAACGGCGTCAAGGTGACAATCATGCTGGAAGAGCTTTTGGCGCTCGGCCACAGCGGCGCCGAATACGACGCCTGGCTTATCAGGATCAACGATGGCGACCAGTTCGGCAGCGGCTTCGTCGAGGTCAACCCCAACTCCAAAATCCCGGCCATGCTGGACCGCAGCGGGAAAAAGCCGGTCCGCATCTTCGAATCCGGTTCGATCCTGCTCTACCTCGCCGAAAAATTCGGCGAATTCCTGCCGACAGAGCAGCCGGCGCGCGCCGAGGCCCTGTCATGGCTGTTCTGGCAGGTGGGCTCGGCGCCCTATCTCGGCGGCGGCTTCGGCCATTTCTACGCCTATGCGCCAACGAAGATCGAATATGCCATCGACCGCTTCGCCATGGAGACCAAGCGGCAGATGGACGTGCTCGATCGGCGCCTGGCCGAAAGCGAGTTTCTCGGCGGCAGCGAGTACACGATTGCCGACATTGCCGTGTGGCCCTGGTATGGCGGGCTGGCCAAGGGCCGCATGTATGATGATTCCGGCGAGTTCCTGCAGGTGGAGCAGTACAAGAACGTGCAGCGCTGGGCCGGCGCCATCGACGCGCGGCCGGCGGTCAAGCGAGGCCGCATGGTCAACCGCACCTTCGGCGAACCTTCGATGCAGTTGCACGAGCGCCATGACGCCAGCGATTTCGAGACCAAGACGCAGGACAAGCTCGAGGCGGCCAAAAGCTAAGCCGATGACGCGCCGATCTCGCTCGTGGGGAGATGTCCGGCAGGGGAGCGCCGTCCCGCCGACCTGCCCTGGCGATAGTTCAGGCAGCCTTCGGCTGGCATGCGCTAAACGGGAGGCCGCGATCCTTCGCGCCTCCCTCTGCCCTGCGGGGCATCTCCCCCACAAAACCACAAGGGGGAGATTGGCAGCTTCGGCTGGCTCGCCTCCACCGCCGCCTTGCGGCATCCGTTCCGCCGGGAAATCGCCGGCATGGACGAGGAAATCCCAGTCGGGGCGCACGCGCCAAGCGTTGTTGATGGCGACGATCTTGCCGAAGGCTGCCTGGGCCAGGCCGGGCAACGCACCACATCGGGCGCGCTGCCGATCAGCAAGATCACGTTTCCGTCGATCACCACAACCCTCTTCGACCGGCCGAATGCGTCTCGATGCCGCCGGTTGAACCGCTGTATAGCCTCGACGCCGCATCGAAACACCAGCCGGATCAGGCTGACATCAACAAAAGGGAGCTTTGCCAGCCGGTTGTAAAATGTGGCCTCAGGCACCATCGTACAAGCAGCAGGCAGGGTTTTCCTGCTAGCCCAAAAACGACGACATCAGTCAGGCGATATATATTAGTTGACTAAACTAGCGGAACGTCCAATGCACATTCCCAGAACCGAACATGTCCTGTCTAGACCATGATATCTATATGGAACGTTACTGCCTAAGCTGAACGCGACCTCGACGGTTCGGCGGCACCGCCCTTAGACGCCGCGGATTTGCCTCCGCGTTCTTCGCCCCGGATCTGTAGACCAGCCGGACGACGAACAGGAAATATCCAACCTGCATGATGATCAAGGTCAAGATCGTCCAGGCGAACGTCTTCCAGATTGAACCCGTTGCAAAGTAAGTCGAGATCGCCACGATGGACGACGTGGTGGTCAGCCCCACCAGGAACTGTGGAAAGTTCATGATTTTTCTGCGCCGCCCCGGAACTTGCGCCGGGACGAACTCCCCTAACCCATTACCCCGGACCAACGTTTTCACCATTTCAGCGATTGCGCAAGCACCAAATGGATCAGCGGTTAATGCATGCTTCCGTTATCAACAGGGCTGCATCGCACGTCATTCAGGTGGCCCGGCCTGACGGCGGCTGCGCGTCTCCTACTCCCCAACAACTTCCCTATACACCCTCACCGCCCCGTCCTGCCCGCGTATACGCCAGGTCTCCCCGTCCCGCGCCTCGACATAGCACGGGCCGAGCGGCACTTTCCCTCCGCCGTCCGGCAGGTCCAGCACATAGACGGGGTTGCAGATGCCCGACAGGCGCGCCCGCAAGGCGCTGACCAGCGCCTGGCCCTCGGCGATCTTGGTGCGCCGGTGCGCCATGCCGCGCACGAGATCGCCGTGATGCAGGTAATAGGGCTTGACGCCAAGGCGATACATCAGCTCGCGGCACAGCTCTTCCAGCACCTCGACCGTATCGTTCACGCCTTTCAGCAGAACGCTCTGGTTCAGCAGCACGAAGCCGCCCTGCCGCAACGCGCGGCAGGCCCGCTCGGTCGCCTCGGTGATTTCGCGTGGATGGTTGAAATGGGTGACGACCGTGACCATCAGCCGGCCCTGCAAGGCTTGAACCAGCCCGCTGGTGACGCGCGACGGCAGCGCGACGGGCACGCGGGTGTGGATGCGCAACAGCCGCACATGCTGGATCGCCTCGACGCGGGCGCGGATTTCCGTCAGCGTCTTGTCCGGCAGAGAGAGCGGATCACCGCCGGTCAGGATCACCTCGCGGATTTTCGGATGGGACTCGGTATAGGCGAAGGCCGGCTCCAGCGCCTCGCGCGAAAAACCCCGGCCGATCGAGGTCAGCGACTCCTTACGAAAGCAGAACCGGCAATAGACCGCGCATTGATAGGTCGGGAACAGCAGAACCCGGTCGGCATGGCGATGCGTCAATCTCGGCACCGGACTGAAGGCGTGGTCGGCGATCGGATCGTCGAGCTCGCCCTCCTGCTCCGTCAGTTCATCGGGCGACGGGATGACCTGAAGCCGTATCGGATCGGTCGGGTCGCTCCAGTCGATCAGGTCGAGATAGGCCTTGGGAATGCGAACCTTGTGACGCGTGGCCGCGGCTCCGGCCGCCGCGCGCTCGGCTGGCGACAGCGGCAGGGAATCCAGATCGCCTATATGCCGCACCCCCTCGCGAACATCGTCCTGCCATGCGGCATCCGCCTCGTCGGCACGCTCTTCATCGGCTGTCATGCCGGCCGCATCGACGGCCATGCTGGCGTCGGGGATGTCGGGATGTGAGGTCATCGAGGCTCCTTGAATTCGGGCTGGGTTACAGCATTCGAGCCACGTGAAGGCAATAAGCGGTGTTGGGTCGGTTGGAGTGCGCGGCCAGGAAGCGGCGGCCGTCCACTGATCAGAAAGCAACGTCCCGCATCGCGCTAAACATTAGCTTGCTCTTATATTAGCTTGAGCGTATACACATAAACGGCCGGTAATCTACCCCCCACCGGTTAGGCTCGGCGCCAGTCCCTCCCTACCCCTCAGGTCAACGACGCCGGGCCGCTCGGGGTCGCTCGGTCGCCCGCGGTCGAGACGGCCGACCGGATCGTCGAAATCTTCGATATCGATCATGCCCCTCTTCGATCCGGCGCCCAGGCGAACACATCGGCAACGCCAGCGTCTCTCGGCCTTTCCGTCGCCGGCCGCGGCGGCTAATCTCGGATCGCGAACAAGCTGGAGAACAGCGTATGGCGAACGACTTGTCGCCGAGGCTTTTGGCGATCGTCAATGCGCTGCCCTTGCGGCAGGGCATGCGAGTGCTGGAGATCGGCTGCGGACCGGGTGCTGCGGCGCGCGAGATCGCGCGCCGGATCGGCGGCGGGCACGTGCTGGCGATCGACCGCTCGGCCAAGGCCATCGCGCAGGCCGGGGCCGCCTCGCGCGCCGAGATTGCGGCAGGCCGGCTGAGCCTTCGCCAGGTCGCGATCGAGGACTTCGAGTTGGAGGCCGACGAGAAGCACTTCGACATTGCCGTTGCGGTGCGCGTCGGCGCGCTGGACGGGCGTCATCCCGAAGCAGGTAAAATCGCCCTGCGGCGGCTCGGTGCCGCGTTGACCGCGCAAGGCCGGCTGTTCATCGATGGCCGCGATCCGCTGCGCGAAATTGCGATACACGGCTGAGCAGCTCGTGCTTGGCCTCCGGAATCGAGCGTCTACGTGACCGTGAGCGGCAGAGCCGGCCTCAGCTCCGCAACCCCGGCGCCTCCTGCCCGGTGCGCTCGACATATTCGGTATAGCCGCCGCCATAGGTGTGGATGCCGTCGGGCGTCAGTTCCAGCACCCGGTTCGACAGCGCCGCTAGGAAATGGCGGTCATGCGAGACGAACAGCATGGTTCCCTCGTACTGCGACAGGGCCGTGATCAGCATCTCCTTGGTGGCGATGTCGAGGTGGTTGGTCGGCTCGTCCAGCACCAGCAAATTGGGCGGGTCGAACAGCATCAGCGCCATCACCAGCCGCGCCTTCTCGCCGCCCGACAGCACGCGGCATTTCTTCTCGATCTCGTCGCCGGAAAAGCCGAAGCAGCCGGCCAGCGCCCTGAGCGGCGCCTGGCCGGCCTGCGGAAACGCTTCTTCCAGCGTCTGGAACACGGTGCGTTCGCCCTCCAGTACCTCCATGGCGTGCTGGGCGAAATAGCCCATCTTGACGCTCGGGCCGCGCGCCACCGTGCCATTATCGGGCTCGGAAGCGCCGGCCACCAGCTTCAGCAGCGTCGACTTGCCGGCGCCGTTGATGCCCATCACGCACCAGCGCTCGCGGCGACGCACTTGAAAATCCAGCCCCTCATAGATCGAGCGGCTGCCATAGCCCTTGTGCACGTTCTTCAGCGTCACCACGTCCTCGCCGCAGCGTGGCGCCGGCTGGAAGTCGAACGACACCTTCTGGCGGCGCTTGGGCGGCTCGACACGGTCGATCTTGTCCAGCTTCTTCACCCGGCTCTGCACCTGGGCGGCATGTGACGCCCGCGCCTTGAAGCGCTCGATGAAGGCGATCTCCTTGGCCAGCATCGCCTGCTGGCGCTCGAACTGCGCCTGCTGCTGCCGGTCGGCAATCGCCCGCTGCTGCTGGTAGAATTCGTAATTCCCCGAGTAGGCCGTCAGCGAGCCGCCGTCGATCTCGACCACCTTGTTGACGATGCGGTTCATGAACTCGCGGTCGTGCGAGGTCATCAGCAGCGCGCCGTCATAGTTCTTCAGGAACTGCTCCAGCCAGATCAGGCTTTCGAGGTCGAGATGGTTGCTCGGCTCATCGAGCAGCATGGCGTCGGGCCGCATCAGAAGGATCCTGGCCAGCGCCACGCGCATTTTCCAGCCGCCGGACAGCTTGCCGACGTCGCCGTCCATCATCTCCTGGCTGAAGCCAAGGCCGTCCAGCACCTCGCGAGCACGCCCATCCAGCGCGTAGCCGTCGAGCTCCTCGAAGCGGTGCTGCGCCTCGCCGTAGCGGGCAATGACCTCGTCCATCTCACCGGCGCGATCGGGGTCGCCCATGGCGGTTTCGAGTTCGCGCATCTCGGCCGCCACTTCGCTGACCGGCCCGGCGCCGTCCATCACTTCGGCGACGGCGCTGCGGCCTTCCATATCGCCGACATCCTGGCTGAAATAGCCGATGGTGACGCCGCGATCGACCGAGACCTGGCCTTCGTCGGGCTGCTCCTCGCCGTTGATCATGCGAAACAGCGTCGTCTTGCCGGCGCCGTTAGGCCCGACCAGCCCAACCTTCTCGCCCTTCTGCAAGGCGGCGGAGGCTTCGATGAAGACAATCTGCCGGCCGTTCTGCTTGCTGATGCTTTCGAGACGAATCATGGTTTTCCGGGAAGGCCAAAGGAGAGTTCCCGCGCCAATACGCGATAGGCCGCGCTTGCGGAAGCCCGCAGATCATGAGCGCGTGCGCCAAATTGACCGATAAACGGCAGGCCTGTGGAGATGCGGGCTGCCGCCTTGCGCAAGTCGCGTTCCCTCCCACCCCCCTCTTAGATCAAGTCAAAAGGCTGGCTGCCCTCCGCAAAATAGCCGGCGCCCCGGTGCACGATCACGCCCGGCCCGCTGTCCCATCCTCGCCAAAAATCCCGATCACCCAGTCGATGAACACGCGTACCCGCGGCGCGAGCTGGCGGTTCTGCGGGTAGAGCGCCGACAGCGGTGTCGGCGGCGGCGGGTAATCCGACAGCACTTCGACAAGCGTGCCGCGCGCGAAATCCGCGGCGAAGCGGTAATGCGGCGCCTGCACCAGGCCGAAGCCGAGACGCGCCAGCTCCGCCATCGTGTCGGAGCCGTTGACCGTCACCCGGTTGGGCAGCGTGACATAGCGCAACGCGCCGCCAACGGTGAATTCGAGCGGCATGACCTCGCCGGTCCGCGACGAGCGGAAGCCGACCATCCGATGGCCTTTGAGTTCGTCGGGGGTTGCCGGCATGCCGTACTTGTCGAGATAGGCGGGGCTGGCGCAGGTGACTTCGCGCAATGTTGCCACCCGCCGCACGATCATGCCGCTGTCGGCCTGTTCGCCGGAACGCAGCACGCAGTCGATGCCCTCGCGCACCAGATCGACCAGCCGGTCGCCGTCGCCGATATGCAGGTCGATCCCGGGGTAGCGGTCGAGGAATTCGGAGAGCCGCGGCAGGATGAAATGGCGGGCCATGAAGCCGTGCACGTCGATCCTCAAAAGGCCATGCGGTTGCGCCGATTGAAAGCCAGCCTCGGCATCCTCGACATCGGCAAGGATGGCGAGGCAGCGCTGGTAATAGGCCTGGCCGTCCAAGGTCGGGGTGACATGGCGCGTGGTGCGTTCGAGCAGCCTCACCCCCAGCCGCGCCTCCAGTTCCTTGATCGCCTCAGTGGCGGTCGATCGCGACATCGACAGATCAGCGGCGGCGGCGGTGAAGCTGCCGCGCTCGATCACGCGGGCAAGCAGGCGCATCCGGTCGAGACTGTCCATCGCCATTGTTCGCCATATCCGAATGGTGTTGGCAAGTCCCGAGCGATTATCCCGCAGGATTTATCGCCTATTTTCAGCCGACAGGAATTGGAGAGCTGACATGACTACGCGGAATGGAAAGGTGGCGCTGGTAACCGGCGCCTCGAAGGGTATCGGCGCCGAAATTGCCAGAAGGCTGGCACGCGACGGCTTTTCGGTCGTCGTCAACTATGCCAGGGGCGCTGAAGCCGCCGAAGGCGTGGTGCGCGCGATCGAGGCAGCAGGCGGCACGGCGATCGCCGTCCAGGCCGATATCGGCGACCCCAAGGGCGTGGCGCATCTGTTCGACGCAGCCGAGCAGGCCTTTGGCGGCCTCGACGTGCTGGTCAACAATGCCGGCATCATGAAGCTCGCGCCGATCGCGCAGATGGACGACGCCGGTTTCGAACAACAGGTCGCGGTGAACCTCGGTGGCGTCTTCCGCGGCATGCGCGAGGGCGCAAGAAGGCTGCGCGAGGGCGGCCGCATCATCAGCTTCTCGTCTAGCGTGGTCGGGCTCTACCAGCCGACCTACGGTGTCTACGCTGCCACCAAGGCCGGCGTCGAGGCGATGACCCATGTGCTGGCCAAGGAACTCGGGCCGCGCGGCATCACCGTCAATGTCGTGGCGCCGGGGCCGGTGGCCACCGAACTGTTCCTCGGCGGCAAGTCCGAGGCACTGGTCGAAACGATCACCAGGATGATCCCGCTCGGGCGGCTCGGCCAGCCCGCCGACATCGCCGGCGTAGTGTCGTTCCTCGCCGGACCGGACAGCGGCTGGGTCAACGGCCAGGTCCTGCGCGCCAATGGCGGCACGGTCTGACTTCACCTCTAACAACCAACAGGGAATCGACATCATGCCATTTGCAAACTTCAAGGTGCCTGAGCGCGCGCTGACCGCCGGACAGAAGGAGGACCTCGTCCACAAGACCACAGCCCTGTTCGTCGAGATATTCGGCGAAGGCGTGCGCCCCTACACGATGGTGCTGATCGAGGAGGTCGCCGATGGCGGCTACGGCCGCGCCGACGTGGTGTTCACGATTCCTGAGCGAAGGACGTGAAGCTGCCGATCTCCTCCCTCGTGGGGAGGTGCCCGGCAGGCCAGAGGCGGGGTATTCAAGCGCGGGCAATGCAAATTGTCGTAAGGCTATCACTCCGGCGCGCCGGCGAAAAGCACCGCTCCATCGCCGCCGCCCGCCGGCCAGTCCCTGACGCTGCGGTCATAGCCGCCGGTCAGCACCGTGCCGTCGGCGGCAAAAGCAACCGCGTAGATCGGGCCGGACCGGCTGTCGAACATGCCGAGCTGGTTGCCGGTCTCCATCGGCTGCGGCGGTGGAGGCTCGGGCAACGGCGCGATCGTCTGCGGTGGTGAGGCAGGCGGTGCCAGCGGGACCTCCGGCGGCTGCACTGGCGCCGCCGGCACAGCAGCAGGCGGCACCGGCTCCGCGGGCGGCGCCTCGGCTGCCTGCTCCGGTGGCGCCGGAGGGATCGCGGCCGGCGGGGTTGCGAGCACCGGACCGGCGGGTGGCTCCGGCGACGGTGCGCTCGCAATGTCCTCGCTCTTCGGCGTGTTCGGCGCCGGCTTCTCCGCGGTCCCGCTCCGCCAAGGCCCGAACTGATCGGCCGCAAACGCAGCGACGGCAATCAATGGCAGGACGAGGGCGACCCGCCGCAAGCCGCCGGTCGGACGAATCTCGGCTTCCCTGCCGAACAGTGGCGCCTTGGGATCGAGCCTCGCCCTGGACGGCAGCAGGCCGGCCAACAACAACAGCGCGTTGGTTAGCGAAACGACACCCGCCGCCCCGAAGACCGCCAGACGCACGGACGCGAAAGGTTCGCTCGCCTCGTCAAGCGCCAGATACGCCTTGATGACGCAAGCCGTGCCGATCACAACCATCATGGCTGCAAGCAGCCTGTCGGCAAACCTGTTCATTGGGCTCCCCTCGGCCACTGTCCGCTCTGCAATGATGGCGCTCGGCGCCTGGCTTGTCGATGACCTTGTGTTGGCTCAAGTCCACGCCAGCCCTTGGGCAGCTGCCGCAAGCATCGCGGCGTTGCCGGGAGACCGGTCGCGCGCTAGTTCGCTTGCAGAGGCTAACGCGGGGCCAGCGATGGACGATTGGAAGTTACCTTGGGACGGCGGTTGCCTGTGCGGTGGAATACGCTTCCGTATCAGCGCGCCGCCCTTGCTGACGACGGCGTGTCACTGCACCGGCTGCCAGAAGTTGAGCGCCAGCGCGTATTCCCTGACCATCGCGGTGCCCAGCGACGGTTTCGCCATAACGCAAGGCGAGCCGGTGGTCGGCGGCATGCACGGCCCGCACCGGCAGCTCTATTGCCCGCATTGCAAGAACTGGATGTTCACGCGCCCGCATGGCCTGGATTTCCTTGTCAACGTTCGTGCGACCATGCTGGACGAGCACCATTGGTATGTGCCCTTCGTCGAAGTCTTCACTTCGGAAAAGCTGCCCTGGGCTTCGACCGCCGCTACCCACAGTTTCGCTATGCAGCCCGACCTTGAGGGATACGCCCCTTTGATAGAGGCCTTCGCCCGCGAAGCGGCGCGGCCAACCTGACTGTCCGCCGCCCGGAAGGCGCCGCCAGCTTTCGTGCCTCACTGCAACGCCACCCAGACCGGCGCGTGGTCGCTGGCGCCGGCCTCGCCACGCACGTCGCGGTCGATGCCCGCCGCTATCAGCCGGCGCGACAGCTTCTTGCTGAGCAAGATATGGTCGAGCCGCAGGCCGGCATCGCGCGGCCAGCGATTGCGGCGATAGTCCCAGAACGTGTAGAGCGTCTCCGTCGGGTGCTTCTTGCGCAGCGCATCAAGCCAGCCCTGGTCGAGCAGCCGCTGAAACGATGCCCGGCTTTCCGGCTGCACCAGAGCGTTGTCGTCATAGGAGCGGGTCGGGTAGATGTCGCGCGGCTCGGGCACGATGTTGTAGTCGCCGGCCAGCACCACCGGCAGGCCGGTGTCGAGCAACTGCGCCGCATGCGCCTCCAGCCTCTCGTGCCAGGCCCGCTTGTACTGGAATTTCGGGCCGGGCTGCGGATTGCCGTTCGGCGCGTAGAGCGAAGCTATAACGATGCCGTTGACCGCCGCTTCGATGTAGCGCGCCTGCTGGTCGCCGTCGTCGCCGGGCAGCGCCTCGCGGGTCAGCACCGGCTCCGAGCCACGCGAAAGGATGGCGACGCCGTTCCACGTTGGCTGCCCGACCCACACCGCCCCGTAGCCGGCCGCCGCAAGCGCGGTGCGCGGAAACTGCGTCTGCCTGGCCTTGAGCTCCTGCAGGCAGGCGATGTCGGGCTTGGCGGCGGCCAGCCATGCGAGCAAGTTTGGCAGCCGGTTGTTGATGTTGTTGATGTTGAAGGTGGCGATCTTCATCGGCCTGCTTCAGCGCACGATGCGTTCGGTCCACGCCTTCACCGCATCAGCCAGCGTCTTCAGATGATCGGCGGTGGAGAAGCCGGAGATGTTTTTGCGCGGCTTCAGATCATGGTCGCCGTCTTCCAGCCAGAAGATCTCGATTGCGTCGGACAGAGCATAGGTCGCGACCTCGTCTTTGGTCCCGAACTCGTCGCGCGTGCCCTGGAAGATCAATGTCGGCGTCTTCAGATCGGCGAGGTGTTTTGTCCGAAGCTGTGTCGGTTTGCCCGGCGGATGGAAGGGATAGCCGAGACAAAGCAGCCCTGAAATCTCGCCCTTCAAAAACATCTCGTCGGCGATCATCGAAGCGACGCGCCCGCCCATCGACTTGCCGCCGATGATCAGCGAACCCTTCACGCCTTTCGCCCTGAGATCGGCGATTGCCTTGATATATTCCGGGTTAACCGTCTCGGCGCGCGGCGGCGGCTTGCGATGGCCGTAGCGGCGAGCCGCCATGTAGTGGAATTCAAAGCGCGCGACGCGGAACCCGGCTGCGGCGAGCGCCTTGGCGGTGGCTGTCATCGAGGGCGAATCCATCGGCGCCCCGGCGCCATGCGCGAGCAGGATGGTGATTGGGGCAGTGTCGGGGCCGTCGAAGAGGAAGGCGGTCATGATAACGGGTAAATCGGTGCAGGAAGAGAGCCGACTGCGACGCTGCCAATCTCCCCCCTCGTGGGAGATTGGCTGCCATCTCGGCCTTCGCTAATCATCGTCACCCCGACATCCGCGCCAGCTGCAAATCGACGAACTGTATCCCTTTGGCCGCCATGCGCGCCCATTCGGAATCGGCATCGAGCTCGAGATAGCGCACCCAGTTCCGCCGCGCCTCGGCGAGATTGCCGGCGTCGAACGCCAGCCTCGCAAGGTTGAACACCGCATCGGCGTACTTCGCATCCAGTGCGATCGCCTTCAGCAAATGTCGCCGAGCCGACGCCACCCGCCCCTCTTCGCTCATCAGCCCGGCCAGATTGAACCAGGCCTCGACGAACCCGGGATCGAGCTTTATCGCGCGGGCATAGTCGTGCGCCGCCTCCGCCGCGTGGCCGGCCGCCCGCAGGCAGTTGGCGCGGTTGAAGGCGGCGATGGCGTCGCTTGGATCAATGGCCAGGCAGCGCTGGTAGAGTGCCGCGGCCTGCTCGTGGTCTTCAGCCTCTTCCGCCGCCTCGGCATCGGCGAACAGCTCTTCCAGCGTGTCGTCATCCTGCGTTCCCAGATCGAACAGCAGCTGGCCGTCGAGTTCGCTCTGGCCGCCCTCGAGATAGATGGCATCGGCGCGCCCATGCTGCGAGCCGACAGCGAGCGACTTGGCGGTGAGCGAGGCGACCGGGCCGGAGCGGTGCACCGAGCGCGCGATCGCCCCCCATGAGGCGCCGCCGGCGACCAGCCCGCTATATTTGCGGGCGAGGATCAGGTCGCGGAAGGAATACGGTTCGCAATCATGCTCGAAGGCGTCGAACAGTGACAAAAGGTCGAGATCGGCGCCGGTCAGCCGCGACTGATCGATCAGCGACTGACGCGACAGCGCCGATGCCTCCGGCGCCTTCATCAGCCCGAGCAGGCGCAGGAAGCCGTTCTCGCTGACCAGCTTGCGCCCGGCCGCGCGCTCGGTGACGACGCGGCGCTCAATCTCGGCATCATCAGCCTTGGCGAGGAACGTCCGCCCGAATACGACATGGGTGGTCCGTCTGGTGACTCCGCGCCGCAATTGGCTCTGCTGGCGCGCGACTTCGCGCTCCGCCATGCGAACCGGAAACGCCGCGAGCGCGCCGATAGTGCCGAAGATCGTGCCAGTAGGCGCCGTCACCCTTTGCTCTTACCGACGGCCTGCAGCAGATTGGCCTTGAGCGGGTTTTCCTTGGCGCCGCCCTTGGCAGACTTTGCTTTGGCTGCCGGTTTCGCCGGCTCATCGGCCTTGCTCTTCGACTTGGCCGGCGGCTTGGCCGATTGCGACAGGCTCGCCTTTAGCGCATCCATGAGATTGATGACATTGCCGCGCTCAGGCGCCGCCGCGATGATCGGCTTGTGGCCCTTGAGCTTCTCGCGGATCATCGCCATCAGCGCGATCTCGTAGCGGTCCTCGTAGCTCTTCGGATCGAAGGTGGTTTCCTTCTGCTTGATCAGCGCTTCGGCCAATTGCAGCATTTCGGGATCGGGATTTCCGGCCGGGATATTGCCGAAATATTCAGCCGTGCCACGCACTTCGTTCGGATTCCTCAAGGTGCAGACGAACATGCCGTTCCCGCGCGCGCCGATCGTCACCACGCGCTCGCGGCTGGATAGCACGAGGCGGGCGATCGCCAGCTTGCCGGATTTGCGCATCGCTTCGCGCAGCACGGCGAAGGTCTCCTCGGCCATTGCGCCATCCGGCGCCAGGTAATAGGGCGCGTCCTGGTAGATGACGTCGACCGAACGCTCGTCGACAAAGGCCTCGATGTTCATTGTATGGTTGGATTCGATGCGCACCGAATCGAGATCGGTATCGTCGATGATGATGTACTGCTTGTCCTCGTATTCGTAGCCCTTGACCAGGTCCGAGCGCTCGACCAGCCCGAGCTCGGGGTCGACCGGCTTCATGTTGATGCGATTGTGCGTCTTCTTGTGCAGCTGGTTGAAGCTGATGCGCTCGCTGGCACTGGTCGCCGGATAGAGCCGTACCGGACAGCTGACCAGACTGAGCTTGAGGTAACCTTTCCAACTTGCCCTGGGCGCCATGAAATACTCCTACGCGGCCTTGTGCTGTCGAACTGTTCGCAGCGCTGTTTCGTCCGGAGGACGAATGCGGCTGCCGAAATCCTACATTGCCCCTTACAATACGGGCAAATCCCTAGCGAAATCTTCCTCCGCTACGAGCCGCCTGCAGGCAAGAGGTCCGTGGCGAAGATTAATTCAAATTTTCCGGAGCGTCGATGGAGTCTGGCGCCGCGCTCGCAGGACTACCTCGTGGTGCCTATCACCGGCAAATCCCCGGCGAAATCTTCCATGTCGGCCCAAGGGTCGCCTGACGTCGCCAGAAGGCCCGGCAGCGACGAATAATTCAGATCCTGCGGAGCGTCGATGGTCGCCAGATCGCTCCAGCTGACCGGCGTCGAGGCCGGCAAATTGGTGCGGGCGCGCAGCGAATAGGGTGCGGCCCAGGTGTGGCTGCGCGCATTGCGGTGATAATCGATGAAGATGCGCCGCTTGCGGTTGTCCTTGCCCATGGTGGTGGTGAAAGTGTCGGGCGCGGTGGCGGCAAGATGCGTGGAGATGGCGCTGGTCGCCTGGTGCAGTTTCTTCCAGTTCTGCTTTTGTGTTACCGGCACGGTGATGTGGATGCCGTCGCCGCCGGAGGTCTTGGCGAACGGCACCAGTCCCAGCGTTTCCAGTTCGCCCTTAATATGCACCGCCGCCTCCACCACCTCGCGCCAGGCGATCCCCTCGCCCGGGTCGAGGTCGAAAACGATCAAATCGGGCTTGTCGAGCCGCGTGCGATGGGTGCCCCAAATGTGGAACTCGACGACGCCGAACTGCGCCAGCGCCAGATAGCCCTTGGCGTCTTCCACCGAGAGATAGGATTTGGTTTCACCCTCGGAGTTGGTAGCCTCGAAGGTCGCCACCGAGGACGGCATGCCGGTGAAGGCATGGCGCTGGAAGAAGCAGTCCTGCGGTCTGCCGGTCGGGCAGCGCACCAGCGACACCGGCCGGCCAAGGATATGTGGCAGCATGAAATCGCCGACCAGCGCATAATAGACGGCAATGTCGAGCTTAGTCGGGCCGGTCTTGCCGAACAGCCGCCGCGTCGGGTTGGTCACCCAGATTGTGGCGAGGTCAGCCTCGGCGATCAGCCGCTTGCGCTTGGCCGAAACCGGCGTCGACAGGCCGACGCCGCGCAGGCCGCGAAACACCGCATGGCGCAGCGCATTGTCGGTGGTCCGGTTGGCGTAGTGGATATGGGCCGCGAGCAGCGGCCGCACCCAGTTCATCTCGCGCATGATTTCGCGGGGAACCCCTTCGGGCGGGGATGCACCGGCCCGCAATGGCTCCAGCCGCGCCAGCAATTCGCCGGCGGTCCCGGCATCGAAGCCGGTGCCGACCTTGCCGCGATAGTGCAGCTCGCCGTCTTCGAATTCGCCGAGGCCAAGTGCAGCCAACCCCTCTGCCGCATCGGAGACCGTGTAGCCGGCGATGACGAAGTCGCCGGTCTGGAGCGCCTTGGTCTTGGTCCAGGTCTTGGTGCGGCCGCTCTGGTAGATTGCCGTGGCGCGCTTGGAGACGACACCCTCGAGCCCCATCTCGGATGCCTGGTCATAAAGTGCCTGGCCGTCGCCTTCGACATGATCGCTGAGCTGGATGGCCGAATTCGCGCCGAGACCGGACAGCAATTGGGAAAGCAGCGCCTTGCGCCGGCGGAGCGGCGCCTGCCTCACGTCCCAGCCGTCGAGATAGAGAAGATCGAAGGCGTAGAAGTGGAGCTTGTTGCCGGCGCCCTCGGCCAGCGCGTCTTGCAAAAGGGCAAAGCGGCTGATGCCCTTGGCGTCGAGCGCGACGACCTCGCCATCGATGATCGCCTCGCGGCAGGGCAGCCTGGCGAAGGCAAGCGGCAGGTCGCCATAGCGCTTCGTCCAGTCGAGGCCGGCGCGGGTGATCAGCCTGGCTGCGCCGTTAGCGAGATGCGCCATGGTGCGGTAGCCGTCGAATTTGATCTCGTGCAGCCAGATTTCGCGTGTTTTTTCCGCGGGGTGTTCACCTCCCGGCGGCTTCGGAACCTGCGTAGCCAGCTGCGGCTCGATCCGGGAAGGCGGCGGCGCCTTGACGGCGCCCGGCAAAGCGCCGGGTTTCAGCACCACCGGCCTGGCAGGTTTGGCGGCAGGCTTCGGCGTTGCCACCAGCTCCTCGATGCGGCGTCCGGATTTGACGCTTTCCGGTCGGGCTTCCAGTATGTCGAGCGCGGCGTCGGCGGCGAGATCGCGCTCCTTGAACAGCAGCCAGTTCTTCTTGCCCTCATCCTCGCCGGGCTTCGGTTTCAGCCGCGTCAGCATCCAGCCGCCATTCAGCTTCTCGCCGGCGAGGCGGAACTTGAAGGAACCGGTGCGCAGGCTCTTCTCGACATCGTCCATCGGCGCCCAGACGCCGGCATCCCAGACGATCATCGGCCCGCCGCCATATTCGCCTGCGGGAATGACGCCCTCGAAATCGATATATTCGAGCGGATGGTCCTCGGTCTCGACCGCCAGCCTTTTGTCGGCGGGATTGAGCGACGGGCCACGCGGCACCGCCCAGCTCTTCAGCACGTCGCCGACCTGCAGGCGCAGATCATAGTGATCGGCGGTGGCGTGATGCTTGTGGACGACGAAACGATTGCCGTCGCCGGCAACCAGACCGCCGGCTGGTTCCGGCGTCCTCGTGAACTCGCGCTTGGCGCGATAGGCCTTCAGCTTGGAGGGAGGTGGCATGGGATCGACCAAAGCACGGCAGCCAAGTGCAAACGTCTCGTTCCTTCGCGCCCCCCTCTGTCCTGCCGGGCATCTCCCGCACACGGGGGGAGATCGGATGTCACGGCGACCTCCGCCAATCTTCGACGTTGCAGAAGGAGAGCTGGCGCCAAAGCTGCTGATCTCCCCCCTTGTGGGGGAGATGTCCGGCAGGACAGAGGGGGGTGCGACAGAACTCGACGCCGGCTCGAAAAGATAGATGCTACCTGCATCAGGTGACCAGCCAAAACGTCGCTGCCACCAATCGCCACGCTCAATCGTCGGTGGCCGGCGTCAATTCGAGCTCGGCCGGCGACAGGCCCTGCTGCAGCTGGCTGAGCCGGAATTCGTCGACCCAATAGGCCTCGCCGTCGACCAGCACGCGGGCGCTGTAGCTGCCGGCCGAAAAACGCTGCGCGGTGATGTACACCTTATGGCGGCCGAGCGCCTTGCGCACCGCGGCGCGCTTGGATTTCTGGCTGGTGACGGAACTGGCCATGCTGGTTACTCACGCACAAAGCCGCAAAGCGGCATGTCTTAAGGATGGCCGAGAGCGGGTCGCCTGTCAATTTCGCGGCCGCTGCGAGCCTGGTTACGAACTTGCGCAACGCTCCGGCCTTGGCTAGCATCCGCCCGCCGGCGCCGAGCGGAGGAGAACGTCGCGGTGGACCGGCTGGAGCGCCGTTGCGTCCCTTCAAACACGAGTTGGGCGCTCGAAGGACACTCCATTTTGAATCGACGCAAGGACCTTCCGGAAAACCGTTCCGGTCTCGGGGTCGTGCGCTCATCTGGGAGGAGACTAAGTTGATCAACAGACGTGAATTCCTGCTGTCGTCGGCGGCGATGGGCGCCTTGGCGCTGGCCGCTCCGCAATTGGCTTTTGCCCAGGACAAGCTGACCATCCTTGGTTCGGTGCCCAGCCTCGGCTTTCCGTTCTTCGTGCACATGCTGAACCAGATCAAGGCGGAAGCCCAGGCGCAAGGCGTTAACCTGGTCGAGAGCGACGGCCAGAACTCGGCGCCCAAGCAGACCGCCGATATCGAAGCGGCGCTCGTGCAGAAGGTCAACGCCATCGTCATCTCGCCGCTCGACGTCAACGCGCTGGCCCCGGCTATCGAGGAAGCGGTGAAGGCCGGCGTTCCCGTCGTCACCATCGACCGCCGCGTCGACGGCGTCGAAGGCATCCTAGCCCATGTCGGCGCCGACAATGTCAAGGGCGGAGAGGCCGAAGCACAGGCGATGGTGGCGGCGTTCCCGAACGGCGCCAAGATCTTCCATTTGCAGGGCCAGCCCGGCGCCGGTCCGGCGATCGACCGCAACAAGGGTGTGCACAACGTCCTCGATCCGATGAAGGACAAGTACCAGATCATTTTCGAGCAGACCGCCAACTTCGCCCGCGCCGAGGCGCTGTCCGTCACCGAGGCCGGCCTTGCCGCCAACGGCAAGCCCGACGCGATCATCTGCGCCAATGACGACATGGCGCTTGGCGCGGTCGAAGCCTGCGCGGCGCGCAACTTCACCGACGTCAAGATCTACGGCTTCGACGCGCTCCCCGAAGCGCTGGTCGCCGTGCGCGATGGCAAGCTGGCCGGCACGGTCGAGCAATTCCCCGGCGAGCAGTCGCGCACCGCCGTGCAGATCGCGGTCGCCTACGCCAAGGACAAGACCGAGCCGAAGGAAAAGCTGGTGCTTTTGACCCCGATCGTCATCGGCAAGGACAATCTCGACAAGGCGGAAAGGCTGGGCGAGACGAAGTAGGGCGCGCAGCAGCAAAAGTAGCGTTCTGTCGCGCCCCCTCTGCCCTGCCGGGCATCTCCCCCACTTGGGGGAGATCGGCAGCTTCGCCCATAGCGCCTTTTTTGCAACGCGGAAGATTGGCGAAAGCCAAGGTGACATCCATTCTCCCCCTCGTGGGCCCCTCGTGGGGGAGATGCCCGGCAGGGCAGAGGGGGGTGCTGTCCCGCCGTCAATCGCAAATTGGGAGCAACCTTTGCCCGCGACTGAAGCCACTGCGCCTTCACCCTTCCCCGCCCTCCTCACTGTCGAGGGCGTGACCAAGCGCTTTGCCGGCGTTACCGCGCTGAACGACGTTTCGCTGGAAGTCCGCCCCGGCGAGATCCTCGGCCTGCTCGGCGAGAACGGCGCCGGCAAATCGACGCTGCTCAAGATACTGTCCGGCGTAATGCCGCCGTCCAGCGGCCGCATCGTTTTCGACGGTGCCGAATTCAGCCCGCACAATCCGCAGGATGCCAAGCGCCATGGCATCGTCACCATCTACCAGGAACTGAGCCTGATCCCGACGCTGACCGTGGCGGAGAATATCTTCATCGGCCGCGCACCGCTCGGCCGGTTCGGGCTGGTCAGTTGGCGGCGAATGGAGGAAGATTCGCGCGCGATCATCGCTCGCGTCGGCCTCGATCTCGACCCGGCGACGCCGGTTTCCGCACTGTCAGTGGCCGAGCAGCAGTTGGTCGAGATCGCCCGCGCGCTATCGCTGCAGAGCCGCTTGATCATCATGGACGAGCCGACGTCGGCGCTGACCGAAACCGAAGTGCACAGGCTGATGGCGATCATGGACCGGCTGCGCAAGGATGGCGTCGCCATCATGTTCGTCACCCACCGGCTGGAGGAGGCATCGGCGATCTGCGACCGCATGACGGTGCTGCGCGACGGCAGGTTGGCCGGCCATCTCGACCGCGAAGGCGGGCCGATCAAGCTACCGAAGATCATCGAGAAGATGGTCGGCCGCGCCGCTTCCGAGCTCTATGCCAGGCCGACGCAGCGCGATGTCGCCGGCGACGTCCGGCTCTCGGTGCGCGGCCTCCGCACGGTGCGCGATCCGCAGGCGCCGCACGCGATCGTGCTCGAAGGCGTCGATCTCGACCTCAAGGCGGGCGAAATCCTCGGCGTCGCCGGGCTCGTCGGCTCCGGCCGCACCGAGCTCGCCCGCGCCATCTTCGGCGCCGACCGCATTGCCGCCGGCACCATCATGCTCGACGGCAGGCCGATCGCGCCCGCCTCACCCGCCGACGCCATCGAGCTCGGCATCGGCCTGGTGCCGGAAGATCGCAAGCACCAGGCGATCTTCGCAGCACTCGGTATCCTCACCAATTTTTCCGTCGCCGCGCTCGACCGCTACTCCAATGCCGCCGGTTTCATGGCCGAGCGGCGCGAGCGCGAGGCGCTGGCGAACTACAGGAAGACGCTGTCGATCCGCATGGCCTCGCCGGAGCAGCCTATCGAGGGACTGTCGGGAGGCAACCAGCAGAAGGTCATCCTTGCCCGCTGGCTGGCACGCGATCCCAAGGTGCTGATCGTCGATGAACCGACGCGCGGCGTCGATGTCGGTGCCAAGGCGGAAGTGCACCAGATCCTGGTGGAGCTCGCCGCGCGCGGCATCGCCATCATGATGATCTCCTCCGAGCTGCCCGAAGTGCTTGCGGTGTCGGACAGGATCGTCACCATGCGGCGCGGGCGCATCACCGGCGAGATGCCCGGCGTCGAGGCGACCGAGGAGAAACTGATGGAACTGATGGCGCTCGACCAGAAGCAGGAAGTAACGCAATGACCAGCACGACCGAACGGAGCCAGCGCGGCGGCGTCAATCTTGCGCGCCTGCTGATGAGCTTCGGCCCGCTGATGTTCCTGGCATTGCTGATCGTCGTTTTCACCGTGCTGAAGCCGAGCTTCATCGACCCGATCAACCTGTTCAACATCATGCGGCAGATCTCGATCACGGGGCTGATCGCGCTCGGCATGACCTTCGTCATCCTGACCGCCGGTATCGACCTGTCGGTCGGCTCGCTGCTCGCCTTCTGCGGCATGGTCGCGGCCGTGGTGGCCAAGGGCGGCACCGCCAACACGCTGTCGCTGTCGACGACGGGCACGCAGGGCTATGGCTGGTTCGCCGCCCTTCTCGCCGCCGTCGTCGTCGGCGCCCTGGCCGGCGGCGTCCAGGGCTTTGCCATCACCAGGCTGAAAGTGCCGCCCTTCGTCGTCACGCTCGGCGGCCTCACCGTGTTTCGCGGCCTGACCTTGACGATCTCCAATGGCGGTCCGATCTCCGGCTTCGACGCCTCGATGCGCTGGTTCGGTACCGGCCTGATCGGCCCGGTTCCGGTGCCGGCAATCATCTTCGCGATTGCCGCAATCCTTTGCCATATCGTGCTGCGTTACACGCGCTACGGTCGCGCCGTCTATGCCGTCGGCGGCAATGCCGAGGCGGCGCGGCTCTCCGGCCTGCGTGTCGACCGCATCCTGATCTCGGTCTATATCATCGTCGGCTTCTTCGCCGGCCTTGCCGCCTTCGTTTTGTCGGCGCGGCTCAACTCCTCCGAAGCCGTCGCGGGCATCGGCTATGAGCTGACGGTGATCTCGGCGGTCGTCATCGGCGGCACCTCGCTGTTCGGCGGCATCGGCAGCGTCGGCGGCACGGTGGTCGGGGCAGGACTGATCGGCGTCTTGCAGAACGGGCTGCAGTTCAACAACGTCTCGTCCTACACGCAAAGCATCGTCATCGGCCTGATCCTCATCCTCGCCGTCGCCTTCGACCGCTGGCTGAAATCGCGGGTGAGAAGGTGATGGCGGAGGAAACGCTGCGATGCCGTAAACTGCCCGGGAGATGCCAATGACTCAAATAAGAACCATGACCGAGCAGGACGTTCCGGCGGTGTCGCGGCTGCTTGGAGGGTCCTGGCGACACACCTATTCACCGATCCTGGGAGCCGAGACCGCCGCACGGCTGTCGGCTGAGAAGCACGCGCCGGAGCGGCTGGCGGCCGAGCTCAGGGACGACAACAAGATGTCCTTCGTCGCCCAGCGGGCTGACGGCTCGCTCGCCGGCTACGCGATGGCGGCGATGGATGACAAGGGCGAAGTCATGCTCGAGCGGCTCCATATCGACAAAAGCGAGTACGGCACCGGCCTTGCCGCCGACCTGCTGCACGCCGTTCTTGCCGCGCATGCTGGTATTCCCAGCATCGCGCTGGAAGTGATCGAGGGCAACGACCGCGCAATCGCCTTCTATCGCAAGCACGGCTTCGAAGTGGTCGAGCGCCGGCCGGCTGCACACGGCGTGGGCGGCCACGCCTCGCTGATCATGCGCCGGCTGCTGCCGACGGCTTAAAGCGCTGTCGGCCAGGCGGCCAATCTCCCCACTTGATGGGGAGATTGACCGGGACCTCGGCTTTCGCCAATCTCAAACGCAGCTCAAAAAGCGCCGCTCAGGCCGGGGCGTTGACGCGCTGTGGGCGCGTTGCCCAGTCGGCGACCGTCGCGCCGGCAACGCTCTCGCCGGCAACCATCCCGGTCGTCTGCGGCGCAAGCAGGTCGTTGCGGCGGGCGAAGGCAACGAAGGTGGCGCGCGCCGTTTCGGCGTCGATCTCTCCTTCCAGTGCGGCACGGCACGCTTTTGCGGCGATGTCATGCGCGGCCATCCGGCTCGTTGCCGGCCATTCAGCCAGAAGCGCATGGGCCTCAGCCGCGCTTTCTATCTTCGTCGGCGTACCGAGGCCGGTGAGGATGGTAACCGGCTTGTCGAACGAAGCACGATCCATGACACTCTCCTTTCCTGGCTCAATCGGCTCCTTTCGGAACTCAACCGCGCGGGCGCTTCGATCCATCTGCAGGACGACGTCGATCGGCAATTGCAATACGGCCTGCGGCATGCCGGGCCGCGGCAGCAGCCGATGCACCTTGACCAGTGCCTCGAGCCAGGCCGCCACGCCCAGCGGCGGATGTTCGCGCCCGTAGAGCCACGCCTTTGCCTTGGCGAGCGGGTATCCTGCCTCTTCGGCGAAATCGGTTTCCGACCACCGCAGCAGGCGCAGGCATTCGCGCATCCGCGCCGCGATCATTTGCGCTCCTCCGTGCCGGCCCCCACGCGTTGAGCCGACAGAAACATCAGCGTGTAGGCCGCCTTGCGGCGGTCCCAGCCGGCCGACTCGGCCATATCCAGCAAGCCGTCGACCAAAGGCGCCAGCGCCACCCTGCAATCGGTCTCATAGTTGAAATCGTTCTTGGGGCGGGTCGGCGCCGCGATCTTTCCAAAACTGTCCATCATATCCATGGCAACACCTCCTCAGCATTAGTCCCGGACCGGCAAGACCGCGCCCCGTTTTGGCGGACACGGTCCATCTGCCGTCTCGCAGTCGCGCTTTGGAAGCCTGGCCTTAAAAGTCCATGCCGCCACCGCCGGGCATCGGAGGCATGGGCGTTTCCTTCTTCGGCTTCTCGGCCACCATCGCCTCGGTCGTCACCAGCAGGCCGGCAACAGAGGCGGCACCCTGCAGGGCGGTGCGCACGACCTTGGCCGGATCGATGACGCCCTGTCCGTACAGGTCGCCGAACTCGTTGGTCTGGGCGTTCCAGCCATAGCCGAAGTCGGTCGTCTCGCGCAGCTTGCCGACGATGATCGAACCTTCCGCACCGGCGTTCTCGGCGATCTGGCGCACCGGCGCCTCGATCGCGCGACGCACGATGTCGACACCGGTCTTCTGGTCGGGATTGTCGACGGCGATGTTGTCGAGCGCCTTCGCCGCCCTGAGCAGCGCTACGCCGCCGCCGGGCAGGATACCCTCCTCGACCGCCGCGCGTGTAGCATGCATGGCGTCGTCGACGCGATCCTTGCGCTCCTTGACCTCGACCTCGGTCAAGCCACCGACGCGGATGACGGCGACACCGCCGGCGAGCTTGGCCAGCCGCTCCTGCAGCTTCTCGCGGTCGTAGTCTGAGGTGGTTTCCTCGATCTGGGCCTTGATCTGGCTGATGCGCGCCTGGATTTCATCCTTGCGGCCGGCACCGTCGACGATGGTGGTGTTCTCCTTCTCGATCAAGACCTTCTTGGCGCGGCCAAGCATCTCCAGCGTGACGTTCTCGAGCTTGATGCCGAGGTCTTCCGAGATCGCCGTGCCGCCGGTCAGGATGGCGATGTCTTCGAGCATGGCCTTGCGGCGGTCACCAAAGCCCGGCGCCTTGACGGCTGCAACCTTCAGGCCGCCGCGCAGCTTGTTGACGACCAGCGTCGCCAGCGCCTCGCCTTCGACGTCCTCGGCGATGATCAGCAGCGGCTTGCCGGATTGCACGGCGGCTTCGAGCACGGGAAGCATGGCCTGCAGGTTGGAGAGCTTCTTCTCGTGGATCAGCACATAGGATTCTTCGAGTTCGACGCGCATCTTATCCTGGTTGGTGATGAAATAGGGCGAGAGATAGCCGCGGTCGAACTGCATGCCTTCGACCACTTCCAACTCGGTCTCGGCGGTCTTGGCTTCCTCGACAGTGATGACGCCCTCATTGCCAACCCTTTCCATCGCCTCTGCGAGGAAGCGGCCGATCTCGGCATCGCCATTGGCCGAGATGGCGCCAACCTGGGCAATCTCGTCATTCCTGGTCACCTTGCGGGCATTGGCCTTCAGTTCGGCGATGATTGCTTCGACCGCCTTGTCGATGCCGCGCTTCAGGTCCATCGGGTTCATGCCGGCAGCAACCGCCTTGGCGCCTTCCTGGACGATCGACTGCGCCAGAATCGTCGCGGTCGTGGTACCATCGCCGGCGGTGTCGCTGGTCCTCGATGCGACCTCGCGCACCATCTGCGCGCCCATATTCTCGAACTTGTCCTGAAGCTCGATCTCCTTCGCCACCGTCACGCCGTCCTTGGTGATGCGCGGAGCGCCGAATGACTTGTCGAGGACGACATTGCGGCCCTTGGGACCGAGCGTTACCTTCACCGCATTGGCGAGAATATCGACACCGCGCAGCATTTTCTCGCGGGCTTCGGTATGAAATTTCACATCTTTGGCAGCCATTGGATCACTCCTTCGAATAGGCAGCTTTTCGTTGACTGGAATGCTTGTTCAGGCCCCGCTCAGGCGGCCCTCTTCATCTCGCCGGCGCCCTCGATAACGCCCAGCACGTCGCTCTCTTTCATGATGAGCAGATCCTCGCCATTGAGCTTGATCTCGGTGCCGGACCATTTGCCAAACAGGATACGGTCGCCGACCTTGACGTCGAGCGGCTGCAACTGGCCGCTGTCGTCGCGCGCGCCCGGACCGGCGGCAATGACCTCGCCCTCCTGCGGCTTCTCCTTGGCGGTGTCGGGGATGATGATGCCGCCGGCGGTCTTCTCGTCGACCTCGATACGGCGGACCAGGATGCGGTCGTGCAATGGACGGAACGTCATGTCGTTCTCCTCTCAGGACAAACAGATTTTCGAAAATCCTCCTGACCAGACCGGTAATATCGGCCCGGTACCGGGTGCGCGACCCCTTCATAGGCTTCGCGCGCATACGAACTAGTCGCGCTTTTTTCTACTTTCAAGAGGGTCACGCAAAAATTTTAGCACTCGACGCCTGAGAGTGCCAATGCACTGCAATCGTTCGCACATTAGCCGCTATCAGCTAAAATGCGCCTCAAATTTTGGCCGGATATTTCGAAATCCCGTCTGCCCAAAGCCGCTCGTGGCGGCTGGAACCTATGTGGAAGGCGAGGCGTTTTGCAGACTGAGATTTCAACCGACCGAGATTTCAACGGAAAGGACGATCGCATGACCAGCAGGGACTTTCAGCTCCAGATGCAAGGGTTTGGCCTCACCACGGCGGAGATCCACTACCGCCTGCCCGATCATCGGAGTCTGCTGCAGCTCTACATCTGGCAGGAATACGATATTGCGCCCGATTTCCCGACGCTGAAGCATTTCCTCGATTTCTGGGAGCGCGAGATCGAAGGCCCGCTGCATTCGGTGCGCGTTGCCCATCACCACCTGATCCAGCCTTCCGAATGGCGGGCCGTAAACGGCATTATCACCGTCCACTGAGGAGCAAGCCGATCTGCCGCTAGACAGGGGACAGAGTCTCCGAAGCAGGGGGAGAGCGGTGGCCAGCTCTCCCCTCTTGTTTGGATCTCACGATATCAAGGATACGGACTAGCCGGCGTGGTCGACAGGCTTGCGGGCCGACGCGAGCAATCCGGCCTTGCGCGCCGCCCTGACGAAGGCCTTGCGCGCATCACGCGCGGTGCGCCAGCCGTCGAGCGCGCCGATAGGCGGCGCGCCAACTCCGGCCGCGTGCACGGTCCGGCCACTGCTGGCGCATGCATTCGATGGCTTCCCAACTGCTGGCGACCTTGCGCTCGCTGGATTGGAATTTCAACGTGATCGGCTCGGCAAAGCGGACGTCGTCCATCACTTCCTCCTTGTTTTCTGATCGTCTTCTTGTTTGAGCAAGCAACGTTATGCTGGCGGCACCGGCGGCCGGCCGGCGCCGCTGAAGGACATGGTTCGCCTCTTTCGCGGCGACAGCCGATTATTCTTCCTCGTCCGGCCCTTGCAGCAGTTCGATCAGCGTCGCTACTCTTGCCGTCGGCAGCGGTCGGCCCTCGTTCACCAGCGCCTCGTCGGCTGCGATCCAGGCCAGGGCCTCGCGCAATTCCTGGACTGTCCCGTCCGTCGCCGCAATGTCGGCGATCACGGCGTCGTCGACCGGGCCCAGCACAGAAATGATCTCGTCGCGTGTCATGGTCAGCTCCGTCTGCGAGTGCCGGGAATGGGCCCGGCAACACAAGAATCTGGGTCTTGACCTGCGGCAGACAATAACCGGCCCGGGGGAAGTCAGCATTGGCGATTGAAGCCAGCCCGCTTTGCGAGATTTGGCGCAACCATCCGGCAACGCGAAAGCCACCGGGCCTTGACTCGCGGCGCACAATAACCAGATCGAAGGCACCGGTCGCCCAAATGGGGCCGGCGAAACCAGGGAGTGCCAGCTCTTTGGCGCTCCTCGTGTCTATGTTGCTCGATGGAGGATGTAGCTATGAGAACCGCATTCGACTTTTCCCCGCTCTATCGGTCGAGCATCGGCTTCGACCGCGTCTTCAACCTGCTGGAAAATGCTCCGCAGGCCTTCGACGCCTGGCCGCCCTATGACATCGCGCGCAGCGGCGAGAACAATTACCGCGTCACTATCGCCGTCGCTGGCTTTTCCGAGGACGACCTCGAAATCACCCACGAACCCAACCTCCTGATTGTCTCCGGCCAGCACAAGGAGCCGGATAACGCGGAGTATCTGCATCGTGGGCTCGCCGCACGGCCCTTCACCCGCCGTTTCGAGCTTGCCGATCACGTCAAGGTCGCAGGCGCCTCGCTCGACAACGGCCTGCTCAGCATCGATCTGGTGCGTGAGGTGCCGGAGGAGATGAAGCCTCGGCGCATCGCAATCGTGACCGATGCCGCCTCGCCGAAGACCGGGCTGAAGGTCGCGCAGACCGAAGCAAACAAGCAGGCTGCCTGAATGCACCAGTCGAGAAAGGACACAATAAAATGGCTATTCGTGATCTCATTCCCTGGGGCCGGGAGAACAATCAGACCCCCAGCCTGTTCCGCGACGGTGATCGCGATCCCTTCCTGACGCTGCATCGCGAAATGAACCGCCTGTTCGACGAGGCGTTCCGCGGCTTCGACACGCGGCTGCCGTCGCTTGGTGGCTCCTCCGCTGCCCGCGCCAGCTGGCCGAGTGTCGAAATCTCCGATGGCGAAAAGGAGATCCGCGTCACCGCCGAGATCCCCGGCATGGACGAGAAGGACGTCGAGCTGCTGCTCGATGACGGCGTGCTGACGCTGCGCGGCGAGAAACGCGAAGAGACCGAGGACAAGGACAGGCAATTCTCCGAACGCTTCTATGGCCGTTTCGAGCGGCGTATCCCGCTCGGCTACGAAGTCGACGAAGACAAGGTGAACGCCGCGTTCCGGAACGGCGTGCTCAGCGTGACGCTGCCGAAGACGGAGCGTGCCCAGGCCAAGGCCAAGCGTATCGCCATCAACGGCGGCAACGGCAAGTCCTGATGGCTTGCAGCAGGACGACGCCCCCTCCGCCCTGCCGGTTCCGGCGGGCAGAAGGGGGCAATGTCGATGACCCGTTCTCCCGATGCTCCGGTTCAGCCTGACCAGGCGCAGCAGGCCCTGCAGTGCCTGACGACGGAGCATTTCGTGCTGCAAAACGCCCGCGCCGCGACTATTCAGGAAGCGAACCAGCGAGCCGAATTGTTCCTGACCTCGGTCTCGAGCGCAACGATTGCCTTGTCCTTCGTCGCACAGGTCACGGAAATGGGCAGGCCGTTCGTGCTGTTCAGCCTTATCTTGCTGCCTTGCCTTTTCTTCATCGGCCTGGTCACCTTTGTGCGCGCGGTGCAGGTTGCCATCGAGGACATGGTGCATGCCCGCGACATGGCCAGGATCCGCCACTATTTCGTCGAACTGGCGCCAGTCCTGCAAAGATACCTTGTCAATTCCACGCATGACGACCCCTCGGCGGTGCTGGTCGACAAAGGTCTCAGGCCCTCGCCGCTGCAATATTTCATGACCACCGCGGGCATGGTGGGCACGATCAATGGCGCCATCGCCGGCGTCTTCACCGGCATCGTTGTTAAGTCCGCTTTCGGCGGAGGCATGGCGCCCGGCGTGATTTGCGGGCTGGCGGTCTTCGCGACGTGCATTCTCGTGCTGCGGCGTTATCACAGTCGCGCCTGGGCGGAGGCCGAAGAAAGCTTGCCCGCACGGTTCCCGGGCGACACGGTCAGAGAGAGGACATAGCCGTCCGGCAAGTTTGCCGGAAAGTGGTGGGCGCCGCCCTTGCGTCTTGCGCGCCAATTGACCATCCTCGCCAGCATCACTTTGCACCGGGCCGGGGGGTTCGCACACATGCCGACGCTTTATGCGCTGAAACCGGCCTTCCAGGCCAGGTTGCGGCCGCTTGCCGACGGCCTGGCCAGGGCGGGCATCACCGCCAACCAGATCACGCTGTTGGCCGCTGCCCTCTCGCTCGCCACCGGCCTTGTGGTGGCAGTCCTTGCCGGCCACCGCGTGGTCTTTCTGCTGATGCCGCTCGTGTTGTTTACGCGAATGGCGCTGAATGCCATCGACGGCATGCTCGCAAGGGAACATGGCCAGGCCTCGAAGCTGGGCATGTATCTCAACGAGCTCTGCGATGTTGTCTCCGATCTCGCTTTGATCCTGGCCTTTGCCGTCATTTTTCCTGCCTGGGGTGTCGTTGCATTCGCTATCGCGGCGATGATCACGGAGTACGCCGGCGTGCTCGGCATCGCCGCAGGAACCGGGCGCAACTATGCCGGCCCGTTCGGCAAAAGCGACCGGGCGCTAGCGCTTGGCATCATCGCCGTGCTTATCGCGTCCGGCCTGTGGGTCCCGGCGCTCACGCCGCTCGTGTTTCCGGCCATGGCTACACTCTCGCTGGCGACCGCCATCAACCGGATACGCAGCGGCCTTAACGAGAGCGGCAGCTGAATTCCGGTCTCGCCAGGGAGAACAACATGCTTCACCAACAGATGGTTGCCGCAGTGGCTTCAGCCAACATCGAGCGGGTGGCGCAGGAGCGCAGCTTCAAGAGCCATGACGGCACCGAGATCTTCTATCGCTATTGGCCGGCGCTGTCGGAAAACCCCAAGGGTGCCATCCTGCTGTTCCACCGCGGTCACGAGCATGGCGGCCGCATGGCCCATTTGGCCGACGAACTCGAGATGCCCGACCACGCCTTCTATGCCTGGGACGCGCGCGGCAATGGCCGCTCCGCCGGCGAGCGCGGCTATGCGCCGTCGTTTGCAGCACTTGTGCGCGACATCGATTGTTTCGTGCGCGAGATCGGCAGCGACGGTTTTGCCCGGCGCGACATCGCGCTGATCGCGCAATCCTTCGGCGCCGTGCTTGCCGCCGCCTGGGTGCATGATTATGCGCCCGACATTCGCGCCCTGGTGCTGGCCTCGCCGGCCTTCTCGGTCAAGCTCTACGTGCCCTTCGCCAAGCAAGGCATTGCGTTGTGGCAGAAGCTGAAGGGCCGCTTCTTCGTCAATTCCTACGTCAAGGCGAAATTCCTGACGCATGACCCCGAGCGCATCGCCTCATTCGACGCCGACCCGCTGATCACGCGGCCGATCGCTTCCAACATCCTGGTCGAGCTCTACGAGCATGCCGTGCGCATCGTCGCCGATGCTCGCGCCATCACCGCGCCGACACAGCTTCTGATCTCCGGCAGCGATTGGGTGGTGCGGCATGGACCGCAGCACGAATTTTTCGTCAATCTGGCGAGCCCGGCCAAGGAGCGGCATATTTTACCCGGCTTCTTCCACGACACGCTGGGCGAGCGCGACCGCCACAAGGCACTCGACCTGATCAGGCCTTTTCTCGAAAGGCAGTTCGCGGCGCCGGAAAAGCTGGCCGATCTGACCGAGGCCGACCGTGCCGGCTACACACGCGACGAGGCCGACCAGCTGGCGTCACCGCTGCCGCTGCTGTCTCCTAGGGGGCTCTACTGGGCAATGAGCCGCGCTTCGATCCGCATGGGCGCCTGGCTGTCGTCCGGCATGAAGACCGGAATTGCCACCGGCTTCGATTCCGGCTCGACGCTCGACTATGTTTACGAGAACGAGGCGCGCGGCATCAGCCCCATTGGCCGCATGATCGATCGCACCTTTCTCGATGCCATCGGCTGGCGCGGCATCCGCCAGCGCAAGCTGCATCTGGAAGAGCTGATCGGCAGCGCCGCCGCCTCGCTCAAGGCAGCCGGCCGGCCGGTCCATATCGTCGACATCGCAGCCGGCCACGGCCGCTACGTGCTCGATGCCGTTCAGAAATGCGCCGAGCCGCCGGCCAGCGTGCGGCTGCAGGATTTCTCCGAACTCAACGTCTCGCTCGGCCGCAAGCTGATCGCCGAGCGCAAGCTGCCGGCGACCGTTTCGTTCCATCAAGGTGACGCCTTCGACGCCACGATGCTGGCCGGGCTCAACCCGGCGCCGGATCTCGCCGTCGTCTCAGGGCTCTACGAATTGTTTTCCGATAACGCTATGATCGCTCGCTCGCTCGGTGGACTGGCCAGCGCAATGCAACCCGGAAGCCTGCTCGTCTACACCAATCAGCCTTGGCATCCGCAGCTCGAGATGATCGCACGCAGCCTGACCTCGCACCGCGGCGGTCAGGCCTGGGTGATGCGCCGCCGCACGCAGGCCGAGATGGACCAATTGGTGGCAGCCGCCGATTTCGAGAAGCTCGACCAGCGCATCGACCAGTGGGGCATCTTCACCGTTTCGGTCGCGCGGCGCATCTGAGCATGAACTTGCCTGCCTCTGCCTTTTCTCGCGATGCCCCTGTCCTTCCGGCCCTGGCGCGCGAGCCATATCCCGGGATAGTCCTGCGCGCCGCGCTATGGCTGGCATTTCTGGCGCCGTTCTTCTACGCCACCTACGGCTTCGCCAACTGGCTGGCGTCGCGGCGCGACGACGTCGGCAGCGTCGTCTTCGGCTGGGAGCATGGCATCCCGTTCCTTGCCTGGACGATCGTGCCGTACTGGTCGATCAACCTGTTCTATGGCCTGTCGCTGCTGTTGAATAGTTCGAAAAGCAGCGTCGACCGCCTCGCCGGCCGCTATCTGACGGCGCAGCTCGTCGCCGTCACCTGCTTCATCCTGTTTCCGCTGACGGCGACCTTCGTGCGCCCGCAGACGAGCGGCCTGCCCGGCTTCATGTTCGCCGTACTCGGCGGCTTCGACAAACCCTTCAACCAGGCGCCGTCGCTGCATATTGCGCTGCTGGTCATCATCTGGGACCATTGGCGTCACCGATTGACCTTCATCGCCGGCGTCGCCTGGCATGTCTGGTGTTTCCTGATCGGCGCCTCGGTGCTGACGACCTGGCAGCACCATTTCATCGACATTCCGACCGGCGCGCTGCTCGGCCTTTTCGCCCTGTGGCTGTTTCCGCGCGACGGCGCGCTGCCGTTCGCCGGCTTCCGCCTGAGTGCTGATCCGAAGGCGCGGTGGCTGGCGCTTTTCTATGCGCTCGGCGCAATCCTTGCGCTGGCCGCCGCTGCTGCCGGCGCGTTGGTCTCGGCGCTTTGGCTCATCCTGTTGTGGCCGGCACTGGCGCTGGCCATAGTCGCTTTCGCCTATGCCGGCGCCGGCGCCAAGGTGTTCCAGAAAACAGCCGAGGGCCGCGTGTCGCTGGCCAGCCGTCTTCTGCTTTGGCCCTACCGCCTTGGCGCCAAGGCAAATGTGTGGGCGTGGACGCGAAAGTTTCCGGCGCAGATCGTTATCGCCGACGGTGTTTCCCTTGGCCGTTTTCCGACCGCCGCCGAGGCCGACGCCTTCGGCACGGTGGTCGACCTTGCCGGCGAATTGGAAAGGCCGCGCAGCGCCTCGATCCGCTGGGTGAGCCTGCCCATGGTCGATCTTTTGCCGCCGTCTCGCGAGGCGCGCGCGCAAGCGGTGGCGGCGATCGAGACGGCGCAGAGCCAGGGCGCGGTGCTGGTCTGCTGTGCGCTCGGCTTCCAGCGCAGCGCCGCCGTCGTCGCCGAATGGCTGGTCGCCAGCGGCCAGGCCGACACGCCGGCTCAGGCGCGAGGCAAGCTCGCCGCCGCGGGCCGGCCGGTGCACCTTGGCATAGGCGCGGCGCCATGACGGCCTTTCGAGATAAGGCCGAGACGTTCGCCGCCGGGCTGATCGTGCAAGTGGCGTGGCCGCTGCTGCTGATTGCTGCTGGTTTGCTGGCGGCGCCGGTCATCGGCCTGGCGGCTGCGCCGCAAACATCGTCGCTGTCCGCGGTAGCCTGGCTGATCGCCGCCGCGGGTGCCATAGCCACAACTATTCTCTCGGCCCTGCTTTTGTTCGACGCGCTGCTGTTCCGGCTGATGGCCAGCCACGCCAGCGAGGCAGGCGGCGGTGCAGTGATCGACGACGTTCTGGCGCGCATGCGGCTGAAATCCTTGGCGGCCGGCGGCCGCTCGCTCGACCGGAGGATAGCCGGCACGCGCCGCCTGCTCGCCAGGCAGCGCATCGCGTTTGGCCTGTTCGCGGCGGCCTCGGTCGTTGCGTCATTCTTTTGAGCCCGCCCATGACAAAGCTTCGCATCAGCACCTATACCTTGCTGCAAACGGTGACGTCGGTCGGCCTGTCGGCACTGGCCTGGGTGGTCACCGGCGTGCGGCCGATCTGGAACGGCAGCCAGCCATCGGACCGGCAGCGCATCTACTTCGCCAACCATGCCAGCCACGGCGATTTCATCCTGCTGTCGGCCTGCCTTAGCGAGAAGGAACGCGCCCGCACCCATGCGGTGGCCGCCGCCGATTATTGGGGCAAGACGCGGCTGCGCCGTTTTATTGCCGAGGACATGCTGTCGTCCGTGCTGATCCACCGGCAGTGGACGGATGAAACGCAGCACCCGATCTCGATCATGCTCTCGGTGCTCGACCAGGGCCATTCGCTGATCCTGTTTCCCGAAGGCACGCGCAACATGACCGACGAACCGCTGCTGCCGTTCCGCTCCGGCCTCTACAATCTGTCGATGGCGCGGCCCGATGTCGAGCTCATCCCGTGCTGGATCGAGAACATGTCGCGGGTGCTGCCCAAGGGGCAATTCGTGCCGGTGCCGCTGCTTTGTCGCGTCGTCTTCGGCGCGCCGATCGCCATTCAACTGGGTGAGGAACGCCGCGCCTTTCTCGACCGCGCCCGCGAAACCCTGCTGGCGCTGAATCCCCGGCCGCAGCGAGACGATTGAGGACCAAGGCCAAATGCAGCCGATGATGCACGAAACCCTTATCCTGATTGTCGGCCTGCTGGCGGTGCTGATCAGCGCCAGCGTCGTCGCCGGCGTCTTGTCATGGCGCGCGCCAAAGCCGTTGCCGCCGACGCTGGTCAACCTCACCCAGCGCATCAATGCCTGGTGGGTGATGGTGGTGGCGATCACCGTTGCCTTCGTCTTCGGCCGCCCTGGCATGACCATCCTGTTCGCGCTGATTTCCTTCGCCGCCCTGCGCGAATTCGTGACGCTGACGCACAGCCGCCGCAGCGACCACTGGGTGCTGCTCGGCATGTTCGGCATCATCATCCCGTTCCAGTACTGGTTGGTGTGGACCGCCTGGTACGGGCTGTTCACCATCTTCATCCCGGTCTACTGCTTCCTGCTGATGCCGGCGATCACCGCGCTGCACGGCGACACCGAGCGCTTTCTCGAGCGCGTCTCGGCGCAGCAATGGGCGGTCATGATTTCGGTTTACTGCGTCAGCCACGTGCCGGCGCTGCTGACGCTCGAGGTGCCGGGCTTTGAAGGCCGTAACCTGTTGCTGATCGCTTTCCTGATCATCACCGTGCAAGGCAGCGACGTGCTGCAATACATCTTCGGCAAACTGTTCGGCCGGCATCTCCTGGCGCCGACGGTCTCGCCGTCGAAGACCTGGGAAGGCCTGGTCGGCGGGCTGGCGGCGTCGAGTCTGCTCGGCGCGCTGCTGTCGTTCCTGACGCCGTTTTCGCCGCTTCAGGCAGCCGGCGTGGCTCTGGTCGCCTGCCTGATGGGCTTCCTCGGCGGGCTGGTCGCCTCCGCCATCAAGCGCGATCAGGGTGTCAAGGACTGGGGCCACCTGATCGAAGGCCATGGCGGCATGATGGACCGTGCCGACAGCCTGGTCTTCGCCGCCCCGGTGTTCTTCCATACGGTGCGCTATTTCTGGACTGTGTGAGGGGTAGGGGCCCTTTCCCACGGCACCGTCGGACAGTTCAGCGCGACTTTTGCGAACACATTTCATCCGTTTTCGTCATTACCGTTTTCGCAAGAACGGTAATAACCCCACCTGCCGCAATCGTTCGCCGGCGCTCATTTTGCCGCGGCGAGCGGCTCTTTCTTGCGCGCCGGCGCCAAGCGGCGCATGCGGCGTTTGGCGGTGGTCTTCAGCGCCACCGGCGGAGCGCTGGACAACGCACCGAGCACCGCGCCGACCAGGCTGTGTGCGACGAAATCGGCGTTGATCTCATTGGCCAATCTGGCGGCTGCCTCCTGGTTGTCGCTGTTGGCTTCCGACCACAACACGATGACCACCCGCAACCTTGGTTTGGCGCGTTTCAGCCGACGGACCAGGAACCGGCCGTGCTTGACGGAATCCCGGTTCAAAAATCCGACGACGACACTATCGACGGCCTCGAGCTCAAGGCGGCGAAGGCCTCCCGGTTCCATATCGGCAAAGCCCGCTCTCAACACCGTGGCGCCCTGGATTTCGAGCACCTGCGCCAGCATGGCGGCAGCGGCGTCATCGAGTTCGCCGCGCCCTCCGGCGCACAGCACCGACATGCCCGTGCCATCCGGCAGTTCGGTGTCGTCCTCGCTCTGAACCTCCTCCTGAACCTGCTTGTCGTTACGTGAGCCATTGTCCTCGGCCGCGGCCGCGTCGTCCTCTTCCGCCTCCTCCTGCGCGCTGTCGTCGAGGTTCGCCACCATCGTCAGCGCGCTGCCCGCGACCTGCTGTCTTTGCTCATCGCTCAACACACCACGCACCCGGTCCTGCTCGCCGAGCAGAAGTGCGGGAATCGCGACCTTGTCGTAGAACTCGATCAGATATTCTTCCTCCAGCATTTCCTCGGCATGGTCCGTCGCTTCCTCGGGATCGCCGGCCAGCAGCCGCTGGTAAAGCCGGGCGTGCGGTTCGAGCACGGGTTCGTTGCCGAACAGAACGTCGAGGAATTCGAACTGCGGCACATGCCGGCCGAGCACGACGAGGCAGACCGTGAGCGGCGTCGACAGAACCAGGCCCAATGGGCCCCAGAGCCAGGTCCAGAAGATCGCCGCGACAATGATGGCCAACGGCGACAGCCCGGTGCGCGAGCCATAGAGCCAGGGTTCGATCACGTTGCCGGTGATCAGTTCCACGACTACGAAAAGCCCGGCGGTCCATAGCACGAGCGACCAGCCGGGCGCCACGGCCAGTGCCAGGAACAGAGGCAACAGCGTCGCGATGACCGGGCCGATATAGGGAACGAAGCGCAGCGCCAGCGCCAGCAAGCCCCAGAGCAATGGATTGGGTATGCCCAGCAGCCAAAGTCCGATTGCAATCGGAACGGCATAGACGATGTTCACGACCAGTTGCATGAGCAGATAGCGGCCGACGCGCTTGCCGGCATCCTGCAGCGCCTCGGTGGTTCGGTGCAGATCGCCGTAGCCGACGAGGCGTATGAAACGATCGCGCAGATCCTCCCGTTCGAGCAGCATGAATATGACGACCACGACGATCAGCCCGGCCGATGCCAGTGGGCTCAGCAGCGGGCCGATCAGATTCTGGAGGACCTCGAGCGGTCGTTCGCGCGCGACGATTTCGACCGGGATCGGCTCCCGCGAAGCCTGATCGGCGGCGGGTGGTGCGGGTTCCGGCCTGTTGAGCTCCTGGCCGACGCGTTCGATCACCCGGCTCAATCTGGAAACGATGCCTCCGCCGACACCGGTTTCCTTGAGCGACCGGACCTTGGTCAGGATATTCGCCTGGTAGAGCGGAATATTCTGCGCCAGTTCACTGATCTGCGTGGCAACGATGAAGGAGAACAGCGCCAGCACCGTGAATGCGCCTAGCACGCTGGCGATCACCGCAGGAAGACGCGGAATGCCGGCTCGCTTGAGTGCCGATACCATGGGCACGAGCGCAAAGGTAAGCAGCAGCGCGATTGCGATCGGCAGAAAGACCTCTCGCCCGAAATAGAGCGCCGCGACGGCCGTCACGACCGACGCTACGCTGGGCAAGGATGTGCGCGGAAGCGCCCTGGCCGCGGAAACAATGCCCGCCCGCCGGGGCTCCGACAGATCCGCGCCGTTTCGACGATTTGCCGCCACTTGATACCTCCGCCCCGCCGTCGCCATGATCGAGCATATTGAGCCGGCGTGCAACTTCGTAGCGTCTCACCCAATTGGAGGCCGATTGCCCTGGTCGGCACCGCGGCAATTCGGTCATGGTAGAATTTTTTGGCATTAATCACGTCACGGCAATCCTGTTCCGTGCCTGCGCCTCGGAGCGCATGTCGCGGAGCGGCAATGCCACTACCGCCCGGGGGGTCTCGTCTGCCCGCAACCCGGTTTTTCCGGCCGGCCGTCCGCATGGCATTGAGGGCCGGCACGCTTGACCCCAGCACGCTTGACCTCGCCGCCAACCGTGGGATAGGCCGGGTAATGACCCAACCACCTCCGCACCGGAGCCCCGCGAAAGACCTGCCATGACCGACGTGATCGTAAGAGACAGCAATGGCACGGCGCTGCACGCGGGTGACTCCGTGACCCTGATCAAGGATCTCAAGGTCAAAGGCACCTCGGAGACGATCAAGCGCGGCACGCTGGTGAAGAATATTCGCCTCACCGGCAATCCCGGCGAGATCGAATGCAGCACCAAGCAGGTGAAGGACCTGGTGCTGAAGACCGAGTTTTTGAAAAAGGCCTGATTGCCTCCGCACCCTTCGCTTCGCTTCCATCGCTCTCGAATCGCTCATGTGAGCGAATCGCCCACGCGAGGAGCTGGAGGAGCTGCGCCCTCGCTCTATGTTGCACTGCGTTAGATTTGTTGCATTGCAATATCGGCACATCGGGTCGAGCCTCTGGGAGGGTGGGGCATTCCTTGCATGAGGTGATTGTGTCGGCATCATTTCGGCCTGACATCGAAGGGCTGCGCGCGCTGGCGGTGGCGGGTGTCATCGCCTTCCATTTTGGTCTCTCCGGTCTGCCCGGCGGCTTTGCCGGCGTCGACATCTTCTTCGTCATCTCCGGCTACCTGATCACCCGGCACCTTGTTACGGAAATTACCCAGACCGGGCGGCTGAACCTCTGGCGCTTCTATGCCCGGCGCGCCCGGCGCCTGTTGCCGGCGGCACTGTTCGTCATCCTCGCCACGCTGTTCGCGGGTTACTTCATCCTGTCGCCGGAGGAACAGGCGCTCTATTCGAAAGGCGCCATGTTCGCCTCCGCCTACATGATCAACCTCTGGCTGATCCGCTGGTCGTTCGACTATTTCGCCGCCGACGCCACCAACAACCCGTTCATCCACTTCTGGTCGCTCTCGGTCGAGGAACAGTTCTATTTGGCATGGCCGGCGCTGCTGCTTGCCGCCGCATGGCTGCGCCCCGGCAAGCGCACCGCCATCGTTGTCATCGGCGTCGCCGGCCTAGCCTCCTTCGCCGCCTGCGCCTGGCTGACGGAAGTGTCGCAGCCCTGGGCCTTCTATTTCTCGCCGCTCAGGGCTTGGGAATTCGCTGCCGGCGGCCTCGCGACCATGGCACCGGCAAAGATCTGGCGCGACCGGCCGTTGCTGGCCACCCTCCAGGCATGCCTCGGTCTGGCACTGATCGCCTGGGCCTATCTGATGCTGGACGAAGACTCGCCGTTTCCCGGGGTGAATGCGCTGGCGCCTGTTGCCGGCACCGTGCTGCTGCTGCTCGGCGGCAGCGGCGGCCGCAATCTGCCGAGCGCCGTGCTGGCGCTGGCCCCCATGCAATGGCTGGGCCGGCTTTCCTATTCGCTCTATCTCTGGCATTGGCCGGTCATCGTCTATGCGGCGATGATGGTTCCCAACCTCTCCACCGTAGACCGCTTTGCCTGCGCGGCGCTGACGCTGGCTCTATCCATGTTCACCTATCATTTCGTCGAGAACCCGATCCGCCGCAACGGCTGGCTGATGGCCGGAGCAGCGCGGGCGCTGGTGCCCGCCGTCGCGCTGACCGGCGCCGGCGTGGTCGCGGCCTATGGCAATGCGCGCTTTGCCGAGCACAATCTCAGCCCCGAACAGCACGTCATCGCCGACAGCGCCGCGCAGCTTTCCACCGTGCGTGCGACCAATGGCGGCTGCGTGCTCGATTTCGAGACCGTCAAGCCGAAGCCCTGCATGTTCGGCCGCAAGGATGCCCAGCGCTCGGTCGTGCTGTTCGGCGACTCGCATGCCGACCATTGGTCGACGCCGCTGATCAAGGCGGCCGAGAAGAACGACTTTCGCGTCGTCACCTTTCTCAAATCCTCCTGCCGGGCTTCGCGGGTGACGACCTGGAACTGGCGGCTGAAGCGCGACTACACCGAATGCGACCAATGGCGCGAGCAGTCGGTCAAGGACATCATCGCGCTCCATCCGCAACTGGTGGTGATCTCGGAATTCTCGATCGGCAATGTGATGAAGGAATCGCCCGAGGAGCTGAAGCACGCCGATTGGCAAGCGCAGTGGCGGACGGGCCTCACCTGGACGCTTCAAGCCTTCAGCCAGGCTGGCATCAAGGTCGCGGTCATCAGGGACGTGCCCTATAATGCAAGCTATGCCGACAAATGCGTGGCGCGTGCGCTGTGGCGGGGCCAGACGCCCGCGACATGCGACACGCCGAGGATCATGGCGGCAAACGACGACATCGCCACCATCGAGCGCGACATCGTACGCTCGACACCGAACGCTACTTACATCGACATGACCGACCGCTTTTGCGACCAGACCACCTGCCACGTCTTCATCGACGGCAAACTAGCCTTCCGCGACCGCCACCACCTGGCAACGCCCTTCGCCGAAACGCTGGAGCCGGCGGTGGAGCGGGCGCTGTTTTCGGATGTGATGGCGGCGGCTGTGAAGTAACACCTGCCGGATCTTGTCGGATCACGACCCAGCCACTTGGCAAGCAAGTATGCGGGGGTCAGCTGAGGATGAGACCTGCCAGGAAAACCGTAAGGATAAGCGACAGCGGAACTGCAAGGAGGCAGCACAGCTCGAAAGCGTTGGCTCGCCAAAAAGTCATCGGGCGTTTTCGCATGTTGGCCTTCTCCCTCAACGGCCAGACCGAGACGGCAGTCCCGCTTAAATGGTCCTCATCCCCACCACGCATCATACAATTGGCGAAACTCGCTCCGCTTCCTGGTCATCCATCGTGCACGCGCCAGATGTGTCGCCCACGCCCGGAAAGCCCTCTCCGGCTCCCGCTCCGGGTCAATGTGCAGAACGATGCGGGCGACCTCGCGCCAATCGGTCCCTTCCGCCGAAGCGTCGAGCAGCCGGATATAAGTAAGCATGCGATCTTCGTCATAACCGGTCAGCACCGAAGACGTCGGCGCTGCGTTCGCGATATGAAGGTTTGGCGGCTTTAGCATTGCGACCTACCAGCACTGGCGCATCGTAGCAGCCTATGAAGAAGCCCGCGCCCTTTGATCGGACGATGCGGATCGAGATTCGCCTCGACAGTCGACAAATGCGGGCCTCGGGCGCGAGTTCCCCGCCCAGCTGGGCTCACGCCTTACCGATCGCGATCGGGCCGAGGCAATCTGTTTACGTTAGTGGAACCTAATTTAGTCGTCGCAATTATGCGTGCGTGAGAAAGCGTGAAATCCAGACCGTCACTGAAAGCCGGCTATCGCGGGATCAGTTGGCCGATGACCCAGTGATTGCCGTCGATTTGACCGAACGGATGATGCAGGCGGCCGAAAACGACAGGATTGTCTGCGTCGTCGTGGCAACGGAGCAGCTGGAACCCGACCGCATCGAGAAAGCGGAGCCTAAGGAGACCAGGATTGCCGCAAGTTTCGTCCGGGACTTTGAGGTGATGCTGCTTGTTCTTTATGCGGCCTATGCGCTCGCTGTGCTGGGCGCGACCGCCTTCGTTTTGCTGGAACTGGGCCATATCCTATAGGCAAAGGCCGGCAACGCGACCGCGCCCGATTGCCGCTGTTTGACGGGCGCACAGCCAGGGACGTTTTCGCCGGTTAATTTGGGACCGTCGGTTCATGGCATCTTGTAAATTTATGGAACGAGCCTGCCGCTTGCGGGTTTTTCTATTAGAGGGACGTTAAAGAAGGAGGTAGCTATGAAGAAGCTCCTGCTTGCCTCGGTGATCGCCATCGCCTCGGCGGCATCCGTGATCGGCCCGGCGAATGCTGGCGGCAGCGTCAGCATCGGCATCGGCAACGGTTACGACGACGACTATTATTATCGCCACCATCGGTATTCCGATTACGACGACGAGTACGTCCCCCGTTACCGCTACGATGTCTATAACGAGGACTACGCGCCGCGCTATCGGTACCGGTACAACCGGCGCTGCCACACCGAAGTCATCAAGCACTGGCGTCATCACCACCGGGTCATCGAAAGAATCCGTGTCTGCCGTCGTTGACGGATCGGTCCGGCCGGTAGTGCCGGCCGGATCGGCAGGGCTCCTCATCTCGGCTTGCGCATCAGCATCATGCCGTAATGCACGGCCAAAATGTCGAGCCCGATTTTGAGTAGTTTCACCACCACGTCGCGCGGCTCGCCGGCCTGTTCGGCCAGGCTTTTCACCGTTTCGTCGGCACAGCAGATTTTTTGCACGACGCCGGCGATCTCCCAATGGGCAAGCGCCCTGGTGGCCTCGGCATGGGCGCGGCCGGCGGACAGAATGTGTTCGGCGACGCCGCTACCGGTGCGGCCGCCGTCGACGCGCTCGGCCCAGGCCATCGGCTTGGCGGTTGCGTCCGACGACTCGCGGAAATCCTGGCGGTAGCGCATGCCCGCCTCGCGCTGCTGGCGCGACAGCGAGGTGAGGCCGGTCAGCGGGTCGACATTGCGCACCCGCACGATACCGCCGGTCGCTGTGTGGCCATCATTGGAAACCTCATAGCGGCGCGCGCCCTCCTGCGTCCCCTTCACCAGCCGCTTGCGGCCGAACCTGTCATCCTTCAGCGCGAAATCATGGCCGATCTCCTTGCGGATGCGCACCTGCTCGGCCTCGCCTTTCGGCAATCGCGGCGGCCTGGCTTTGATCTTCTGGACGGTTTTGCTGCTCATCGGCTCGGTCCTCCTGGTTTTCCGTCGTCGGGCTCTGGCGAACTTCCGTCATCCAGCGGGCTCAAATCGCTTCGGCCGGCAGCGTGCGCAGGAAGCGCGCCGCGTGATAGGCGCAGTAGCTTTTCGATGGCTTCGTGCGCATTCCGCAGCACAGCATGTCCAAACCGGGCCGGCTGCCGGGGGCGTCGTTTTCCGCATCCTCCTGCAGCGTCGTGTCTAGCGGCGCGCGGCAGCGCTCGAACAGGCAATCGATGAAGCGCATAGAAACGAAATGCGGCTGGCGGCCGCCGGCGGCGACCGGGCGCGGCGCCGGCATTTCGAGCGGCTCGCCATCGGTCCCGGTGATCCGAGCCGGACCCGGCTGCCAGGCCGGCGGCGCCAGCCTGGCCGACAGCCTTGCCGGGCGGCAGCGTGGCTGGGTCTTCGGTGCCGCCTCCGCTTGACCCGCGGCATTTGATGGCTCAGGCGCCGAATTTCCGAGCCGGCCGCCCGAGCGTCCGCCACACCAGCCTTTGGATCTGGCAAGGCCGATGGTGCGCAAGCAGGCGGTGCGGTGGACGATGCCGATGATGGCCGCGCGTGAGATCGGGCTACCACGCTGCGCACCGAGCCGGGTGGCGATCTTCGCTGCCGACAGCCCGCTCATCAGCCAGTTCTCGATTTGTTCCAGTTCCGAAGCGGAATAGCGGGCGGCCATGATGTTTTATTCCCTGCAAAGGTGGTTGCGTGCGGCGCCGGCTTCGCCGGCCTCAGGCTCGAAAGCCGGTCAGCCTTCGCGTGGCCTGCTGCGATCGAGCTTCATTTCGGCCGCCTGCCTTGTTGCGCCCGCCACTGCCTTGCCCGTCCGCTTGTCGAAAGCGATGACCGTGCCGTCTTCGGTGCGGATGCAGGAAACCGCTGCACCCGCATTGCCGGCCGGCAGGTAACTCGCAGCCGGAGCCGTGAGGGGAACGGCTCCGGCCGTTCCGGCCGCTTGCGCTGCCGGATCCGAGGCGCGAACCTCGGGCATCGTCCCGGCCGGGGAGGAGGACAGCCGCGACGAAGGGGAAAGGGTTGGCACATGCATGGCCTTGGCGATCGGTTGCGGTGCCGCCTCCACCCGAACGCTGCCGGCGCGCTGAACGGCGGATTTGAGGATCGAAAGCTGGTGAAGCGAGTTGTGCATGCCTACATAAGAGCATAACTCAAATCATGATGCAAGCGATTCTTGCATGGACGAAACCGAGTCTTATGCCTCAGATGGAGCCATGGCGAAAACTGCACTGTCGATTAAGGTCGGAGCGGCGATCCGCCGGGCGCGCAAGCAGCGCGGCCTGGTGATGCGCCACATCGCCGAGCATAACGACACTGATGTCGCTGCCGTCGGCAATTGGGAGACCGGGCGCAACCTGCCCAAGACCGAGAACCTTTTGAAGACTGCCGCTTTCCTGCGCGTTGACCCGGTGGCGCTCGGCAAGGGCGAGGTCGTCTTCCTTGAAGATGCCGGACCGGTCGCCGATGCCGAGATCGTCACCGATCCCGGCCCCCTGCCCGCCGGGCCGATGGACATCCAGCTTCTCGGCACCGCCGTCGGCGGCGACGATGGCGACTTCACCTTCAACGGCCAGCCGGCCGGCTATGTCCAGCGGCCGCCGGGGATCCGGCATCTGCGCAATGTCTTTGCGCTGCACGTGCTGAGCGATTCGATGGTGCCGCGCTACGAGCCCGGCGAGATGATCTATTGCGGCGGCCGCGAAGCGTTGCCCGGCGACCATGTGGTGATCGAAACCCTGCCCGAAGAGAACGAGCAAAACGGCAAAGCCTTCATCAAGAAGCTGGTCAAGCGCACCGCCGCCGAGCTGATCGTCGAACAGTACAACCCGCCCAAGACGCTGACCTTTAACCGCTACGCCATCAAGAACGTCTTCCGCGTCATCCCGCTCAAGGAATTGCTGGGGTATTGAGGAGGACGGGCGCGGCGCTCCCCTTCTCCCCTCAAGCCCGCCTCGATTGCTCCAATTCTCGGCCGTTGAGCATCCGCGCCTCGGCGCGGGCCCGCTGCCGGTCGTCGATGAAGGCGGCCTGGATCGAGACGGCGGCACCCGGCAGGCCGTCGGCCCGGCAGGCCTTGCAGATCAGGCGCCCCGAAAGGGCGGCCAGCGGTGTCTCCGGCATCACGCCATGCCGCTTGAGCTCGGCCGGCTTCCACCACCTGTTGCGGCCGCAGTCGATGCACTCGACGGCAATCGAGACAACATCGGCGATCGTCGCTTCCTTGCCTGCCAATGCCATGGCCACCCCATCTTTGTTCCTGCTTTGTTCACATCATTATCCGTTTTTGGAGCGGAGTCGAGTCGGTTCCGCTTACATCGACGTGAAAGTTTCGCTTGTTCGATAATTTGAGTTATGCTTATATTTAGTGCGGGACTGGAATCGGCGCGAGCAACAGAACCGCAGCCGGCCGGAGGCAAGGAAATCACGATGGACCAGTTCGCCCATGCCTGCGGCTATAGCGGCGACAGCCCGGCCATGCTTGCCGCTTTCGTAGCCATCCGCGAGGACGGCATCCGCAAGGCACGCCAGGGTCATCGCCAGCGCAAGGCGGTGATTGACCAGATGAAGCCGAGCCGCGCTCTGTTCCTGGCGGCGATCCGCCCGGCGCAGTCGGCCGACGAGGCGATCGAGGACGCCGCCCGCTTCCTGTCGATATTCCGCAACATGCCGCGCTGGCGGCAGGAAAGGCGCGCCGCCGACCTCACCCGTGCGAGGCAGCAGCGCCTCTTCGCCCGTTTCTTCCGCCGCTACGGCCACCGCCTCTGGGCGCTCGAGACCGTCTGTAGGCGCGCGGGCCTCCCTTGCAACTCAAAAACGGATATTGCGATCGCCGACGTCGCACCGTATGTCTCCGCCCGATGAGCGAGATCGAATTCCGTCGCGCGCAAGCGCCCGACCTGCCGGCGATCGTTGCAATGCTTGCCGACGATGTGCTCGGAGCAGACCGGGAAGACCCGTCGACGCCGCTTGCGCCGTCCTATCTCAATGCCTTCAGCGCAATCGATGCCGATCCCAACCAGTTGCTGGCCGTTGCCGTCGACGCTGGGCAAGTGGTCGGAACGCTGCAGCTCAGCTTCCTTCCAGGCATTTCGAGGAAAGGCGCCTGGCGCGGCCAGATCGAAGGCGTTCGCGTCGCCCGGCAATGGCGTTCTCGCGGCGTCGGCAAGCTGATGATCGAATGGGCGATTGAAACGTGCCGTTCGCGCAATTGCAGCTTCGTCCAGCTCACCACGGACAAGGGTCGACGCGAGGCGCACGCTTTTTACGAACGCCTCGGTTTCGCCGCCAGTCATCTCGGCTACAAGATGGCGCTGTAGCGCTCGATCGGCTGATTGCCGAAGTCGGCGCTGCCCCTCATCCGCCTGCCGGCATCTTCTCCCGTAGTGACGGGAAAAGGGGCTGTCCGCAACCGGCACTTTGCTGCAACTTTGGTGATTGGCGAAACCATCGACGAAGGCGTCCTTCTCCCCGTCACCATACGGGGAGAAGTGCCCAGCAGGGCGATGAGGGGCGGCGCCAACCTGAAGCGATTGCCCCTCCGCGCTGCTTGACAATCCGCCCACAATGTTCTCTTTATGTTCCCACCACAACTCGAGATAATGCGGCGTTCGAACCGCCGCGGGCGAACGGGCCGGATGGACGCCAACATCCTCCACGCGGATCTGGATGCCTTCTATGCCTCGGTCGAACAATTGCTTGACCCGGCCTTGCGCGGCAAGCCGATTGCCGTCGGCGGCGGGGTGGTGCTTGCCGCATCCTATGAAGCCAAGGCGTTCGGCGTGCGCGGCGGTATGCCGGGACGGCGGGCGCGGGAACTCTGCCCGCAACTCATCTTCGTCGGCGGCCATTTCAGGGACTATCAGCGGCTGGGCGATGCGGCTATTCAAGTGCTCGGCGATTTCACGCCGTTGGTCGAGCGGATTTCGATCGACGAGGCCTTTGCCGACGTCGCGGGCTGCACCCATTTGTTCGGCTCGCCGGCCGAGATCGCCGGCAAGATCCGCCGCCGCGTGCGGGCCGAGCTCGGCTTGCCGATCTCGGTCGGCGTAGCCCGCACCAAGCATCTGGCCAAGATCGCCTCGCAGGTCGCAAAGCCCGACGGGCTGGTGGTGGTCGATCCGCGCCACGAGCTGGAGTTCCTGCACCACCTGCCGGTCGAGCTGATGTGGGGTGTCGGCCCGGTCATCAGGGAGCGGCTGGCCGGCATCGGCGTCAACACCATCGGCGAGCTGGCCAAGACCAATAGTGGAGCGCTGGAGCGCCTGCTCGGGCCGGCGGCCGGAGAGAAACTCAACGCGCTGGCGTGGAACCGCGATCCGCGCAAGCTCGAGACGCAGCGCCGCGCGCGATCGGCCGGCGCGCAGTCGGCGCTCGGCCGCAAACCGGCCGAAGAGCAGGTCTTCGTGCCCGCTTTGCTGCATTTGGCCGACAGGGTCGCCACCAGATTGCGGGCGAAATCCAGGCCCGGCCGCACCGTGACGGTTCGCGTCCGCTTTGCCGATTTGCGCTCGGTGACGCGCTCGATCACGCTCGACCAGCCGATATCGGCAACCGCCATGCTGGCCGAAATCGCCGAGGCGCTGGTGCGCAAGGTGCTCATCGACTATCCGCACGAAAAGACCATCTCGCTGCTGGCGGTCGCGGTCTCGCAGCTGGAGCAGCATGCCGGCCTGCAACTGGAACTGCCGCTCGGGCTCGACGACGACCGCCGCCGCCCCGGCACCAGCAAGGGCGCCGCGCGCTGGACCGCGGATCGCGCCGTCGACAAGATCCGCGACCGCTTCGGCTGGGAGGCGGTCGGCTACGCCTCGGTCGCGCTCGGACTACAGCGGTCGGTTCCCGACGCCTTTCGCGAACTGGCCGAAAAGGAATTGTGAGCCGCCCGGCCGGGGCGAACGTCTGGCGATGGCGATCTCGAAAAGACTATCCGGCTGGAGTCAGCGGCGACACGGCCGGTCCGTTCAAGGCCGTGCCGTCGACGGCAAAATGCGAGCCGTGGCAGGGGCAGTCCCAGCAGCGTTCCAACGAGTTCCAATGGACATGGCAGCCGACATGGGTACATGAGGCTGAGCGCTTGTGGAGCGTGCCGTCCTCATCGCGGAAAGCCGCCACTTTGGTAAGTCCCTCGCGGACGATAGCGCCCTCTCCCGGCCGCAGCTTATCGGCGGAATCGATTTCGCCAGGCGCGACATACTCGGCAAAACTCCTGATCGCTGTCGCATTCTCCACCAGATAATCGCCGATCGCGCGTGCCGTCTTGCGGGAGGGCTCGTAAAGTTCCCGCCAAGGGCTTTCCCCCTTCAGGATCAGGTCGGAAATCAATTGGCCGGCGACGACCCCATGAGTGATGCCCTGGCCGGAATCGCCGGTAGCCACGAAGACATGCCGGTTGCCAGGATTGCGGCCGATGAACCCGGCATAGTCGACGGTCTCCATCACCTGCCCCGACCATCGGTTGGTTTCGGTGCCGATATCGGGCACCAATTTCTTGATCCAGGCCTCCAGGGCCGCGAAGCGATCGTTGGCATCGTCGGCCTGCCCTGTCTTATGGTCTTCACCACCGACGATCAAAAAGTCGGCCTTGCCTTCGCCAGGCTGCAGCCGAACGTAGTGATAGGGATCCAGCGTGTCCCAATAGAGTGCATCCGGCAAAACGTCGTGGGCGATCTCGAACGCCATCGCGTAGGTCCGATAGGGTGCTTGCTTGGTATGGAGCGCGAGCCGATCGTTGATCGGCGAGTTGGTGGCGACAACGGCCGATCTGGCAGACACGGCAAAGTCCGAGACCGTGCTTACGCGCACGCCGCCGTCGGTCTCCTCGACCTTGTCGACGATGGTCTCCGCATAAAGCGCGCCGCCGCGCGCGCGAATGCCGGCAGCAAGCCCGCGGAGATATTTGAGCGGGTGAAATGTCGCCTGATCGGCGTAACGAAGGACGGGCGCGTCCGAAAAGCCTGCAAGCGGCACGCCCACGATTTTCTCGACGCCGACTCCGATTTCCCGAGCGGCGTCCAGTTCGCGCTCGATAACGGATTCCTTTCTGCCTGACGCCGGAAACAGAAAGCCGTCGAGCCGGCGGAAATCACACGCGATACCCTCCGCTTCCTGGATCGATTGGATACGGTCGATAGCGGCCGACTGGCTTTGGTAGTAAATCCGCGCCAGTTCCTCGCCGCGCAATTTGATCAGTTCCGAAAAATAGTCGTCGCAGATCGATGACAAATGCGCGGTGGTGCGGGCCGTCATGCCGCTTCCGATCCGGCCGCGATCGAGCACCGCCACCTTTTGCCCGGCACTGGCCAACTCGTACGCGACCGACAGTCCGGCAATTCCAGACCCGACGACCACGACATCGACCTGTTCACTCCGCTCGAGCGGAACCGTATCAGGCGCGACTTCGGTTGCCGCCCAAAGGGATACAGTCCTTTCATCGCTGACATTCATGGCGGAACTCTCCCGACGGGATAGCCGGTAAACGGATGCGACAGTTCAAAGTTCCTCGGCGCCTTTGATGCCATGATGCTCAGTGTCGTCCGGAACGGCCGGAGGTCTGATATGTCTCCGGCCCCTCACCCGTCCACGGTTTCAATCTCCGCGTCGACCAGGCACCAGGGCGCATAGCGGAAGTCGCGGATCTGGATGACCTGATCGCCCGCCCATTCGACCAGCATGAAGCCGCGCACGGTGCCGTCGGCCGCCTGCGGGTCGCGGATCAGGATCGCCGGCCTGCCGTCGACGAAGCCGAGCGACAATGTCCAGTCGCTGATACGGTCGTAATTGCCGAAATAGGTCGACACCTCGGCCTTGCCGCGCAGGCGGACGCGGTTGACGACATCGAGCCGGACGTCCTCGGCGATCAGTGCCCTGACCGCGTCGAAGTCGCGCGCGTTGAACAGGTCGACATAGCGCCGCAGCCGGCGCTCGTCATCGGCGTCGAGCCTCGGGGCGAGCGCCTGTTCGGGCTGCAGCGCCAGCAGCTTGAGCTGCGCCCGCCCGCGATGCAGCGCGGCCTTGGTGGCGGCGAGCGTCGCGCCGGTAACCTCGCAGGTTTCTTGCAGGCTGAGGCCGAGCACGTCGACCAGGATCACGGCGCTGCGCTGCGGCACCGAAAGCTGCATGAAGGAGTGCAGGCCGGTCTGGGCGGCGAGCCGGCTGTCGGCGCTGCCGGAGGGATCCTCGATCACGCTCATGTCGGCCTCGGTCATGCGCGACCTTTCCCGATGGCGCCGCCGCAGGTGATCCTGCGCGGCATTGTGGGCGATACGAAACAGCCATTGCTCCGGCCGTTCGACCATGGCGCCGCCGTCGATCGCCTGCAGCACCTTGATCAGCACCTCCTGGACGATGTCCTCGCCGTCGATCACCGAGCCGGCCATGCGCGCGCAGTAGCGATGCAGCCTTGGCCGCAACCCGACGAGCATCGCCTCCAAAGTCGCCCTGTTCATTTTCGGCGTAGCGTCCCATTTCTGCGCGAGCGGCATGCAGGCACTATCCCGCCTTCTGATCCGCCAGCATACGATAGTTGCCGATGACTTTGACAGGTGATCGCATTGCCGGGGTCGAACGGCGCTGGGCGTGGTTTTCCGCAAATGCCTTGAAGGCGGCAAGCCCGGTCAGCGCCGACGAATCGCCGTCCTGGCCAACGATGTGGACGAACGAGCCGTCGTCCAATTCGAGCACGAGATAGCGCACCGTCGGCGGCGCCGCCTCGCCCAGCGCTTCGAACACCTTTTCGACCAGCGCGCGGTTGTCGTTCAGGTCGGCTTGGTTCACGCCGTATCGAATGAGTGCGTAGTCCATTGTCGTCTCCTGACTGGTTGGTATGAACGAAGGACGACCGGCTGCGCCAAAAAGATTCTCCTTGCCGAAGAATCTTTTCGGTCGCCCGCATCGTCTTTCCCGCGTGGGCGGCTGCGCGGCAGCCATCAAGCAGGAGCGACGATCATGCATATCCAGTTTGCCGAGCTACCGGCGTTCGACCAGGACCGCGCCAAGGCGTTCTACACCAGGCATCTCGCCTGTCAGGTCATGGCCGACCAGAAGATGGGCGATGACGGCTGGCGCTGGATCGAGCTGGCCTTTCCGTATGCCGTGACGAACCTGCATTTCACCAGGCGCGCCGACGACGCCCCCGGCGCGGAGCCCGTATTGGTGCTGGTCGACGAAAATGTCGGAGCAATGATCGCGGCGTTGAAGGCGGACGGCGTCGAGATCCTTACCGACCCGCATGAGGCGACGTGGCAGCCGGGGCGCACGGTGGCGGAGTTTCGCGACAGCGAAGGCAACCGCATGGTCCTCGCCAGCCGATAAGCCGCCGGGAGCCCTCTGTCCGGCGCGGCGTCGTACCTAAGTCCTACCTCCGGCCGGACCGTAGGCCCTGCTTCCTTCGTGTTATTATTTCGTGACCTCTGCGCGCCGGAACCTTCCCTTGCATCGGACGTTCGGGCGCTATATTCGCGATGCCTCATATTTAGGCAGGCGGAGGAAATGCGAATAAGGGCGGGTGGCAAACAAACATGGGCCGGGGAGGAGCATCTTACCATGTCGAACCGTAAAATCGGAATATCCCACAGTTTGGGGCTGCGCGTTGCTGACCTCAAATCCAGAATGCAAACTGCCCAGATTACCGAGCACGAGATCAAGACGTTTCAAAAGGTTGCCGCCATCATGAGCGGCGCCGAAGGCTCCCTGCGCCTCGACGCGGACGATCTGATTGCCGCGTCCTTCCTTGTCGATCCCTTGGAAGATCTCCCGCTCTCTAGTTGAAAGCACTGACCGCAGGTCGAAATCCTATCGGGTTTGAACCTGTGATTGCTGGCGCCGGAGCATCCGCCAGCCCAAGCCGCATGCGAGGATGACGTTGGCCAGCGCAAGGCCGGAAAGCGCGGCCAACGTCCCATGCGGGCCGAATTGCTCCAGCAGCAATGCGCCGGCCGAGGGTGCCGCCGCCTGGGCGATCAGGCTCGGCATGGCGAGGCGGCCCATCAGCTTCGCGTAGCCGTTCGAGCCGCACAGCGCGAGCGGCAACGTCCCCCGCGCGATGGATTCGAGGCCGATGCCCGCGCCGTAGAAGCCGAGCGCCAGCGGGATGACCGGCATGCCGGCCCAGAGCGCCGAAACGCCGATCGCGACGAAGGTAACCGAGGCGAACTTGGTCAGGATCGGATGGTGATAGCGCGCGATGGTCATCTCGATCGCACGCGCCGCCACCTGGGACGGGCCGACCAACGCGCCGAGCCCGACGGCAGCGGCCAGCGCCATGCCGCTGCCTTGCAGGATGGTGAGCAGATGCACCGACAGCGTCGAGGAGATCACCGCTGCAAGCGTAAGTGTCGCGGCCAGAACGATCATGATCGACGGATCGGGATTGCCTTCGAGGGCCGGCCTCGCCTGGTTCAATCCCGGTTCGACTGGCGGTTGCGGCACCTCGTGGGGCAGGATCACCAGGTAGAGCGGAAGCGCAATCACCAACTGAACAGCCGCGTACACCAGGCGGGTGCCGCGCCAGCCGACTTCCCCCAGCAGAAAGGCCGAGATCGGCCAGCAGATCGTGCTGGCAAAACCGCCGAACAGCGTCAGCGTGGTGATGGCGGAGCGCGCGCCATGGCCATAGCGGCGGCCAAGCGTTGCAAAAGCGGCATCGTAGAGCCCCGCCCCCATGCCCAGGCCGATGACCAGCCAGGCAGCGATATACGCCGCAAGGTTGGGGGCAACGGCCAGGCCAACCTGGCCGACCCCTATGCATCCAGCGCTGAACGCCAGGACGTTGCGGCCGCCATGCCGCTCGATCGACGACCCGACGCGCGGAGAGATCAATCCGGCCACGAGCAAGCCGAGAGACAGGCCGCCGACAACCCATGCCAGCGGCCAGCCGGTATCGGAGGAGACCGCCGGCGCAATGACGGCGGGAAGATAGTAGGAAGATCCCCACGCCATGATCTGCGTCAGGCCGAGCGCGGTGATGATCGCGCCGCGGCTGCGCAAGATAACCGGCGAAGGCGGCGAAAGGCTCATGCCGCGACGCGGCAGCCACAGCCGCCTTTGCCGACCGCCTTCGCCTCGGCGTCGGCGACACAGCAGGCATCCACCGGTGCCGGCGCCGGACCGCCGCAGCAAGCCTTTTCGGCCACGCCGATCCGCGGCACGGTGCAGACGCCGGTCTCGGGCAGCACAAGCTGGACATTGTCGGCCGCAACCATGTCGCCGGCGATCGCCGCGGCGACCGAGCGGACCTGCTCATAACCGGTCAGCAGCAGGAACGTCGGCGCACGGCCATAGCTCTTGATGCCAACCGTATAGAAGCCTTGCTCGGGATGGCTGAGCTCACGGTGGCCGTGCGGCGGCACGTCGCCGCAGGAGTGCTCGTTGGGATCGATCAACGGTCCCAGTGCCTTGACGCTTTCCAGCCACGGATCGAGCTCGAGCCGAAGCTCACGGGTCAGCGACAGATCGGGGCGCTGTCCGGTCGCGGCGATGATGCGGTCGACCGGGCCAAGCGCCTGCAAACCGTCCCTGGTCTGGCCTTCGACGACCAGCCGGCCGTTGGCATCGCGGATCGAAACAGCCGCAAAGCCCGTCACCAGCCTGACGCCGCCGCTCTCGGCGAGTTCGCGCACTTCGGCGCCGAGTTCGCCGCGTGCCGGCAATTGGTCGGCATCGCCGCCGCCATAGATGCGCACCAGGTCGGTGCCGCGCGTGGTCCAGATGAAAGCCGTGCCGGCCTCCACATTTGCCAGGCTGGCGAGATCCAGCAACGCATTGGCAGCCGAATGGCCGGAGCCGGCAACCAGCGTCGTCTTGCCGGCATAAAGGCTGCGGTCGCGGCCGAGAATATCGGGGATACCGTAGACAATGCGGTCGGCAAACTCGGCTTCGCCTTCTGCAGGAATTCCGCCGGCGCCGAGCGGGTTCGGCATTTGCCACGTTCCCGAAGCATCGATGACGGCACGGGCGCTGTCGCGTCTTGTACCATCGGCAGTCTCGACCGCCAGCATGAACGGCCGGTTCTCGCGTTCCTTGCTCAGCACCTTGTCGGCGCCCCAGCGCGAGATGCCGACGACTCGGGCGCCGGTTTCGATCGACGGCGACAATTGCGGAAGTTTTGCAAGCGGCTCGAGATAATCCGCGACGAGATCGTTTGCGGTTGGGAATGCTTCGGGCTCCGGCATCCGCCAGCCATGCGCCTCGAGCAGGTTTCTGGCCGCCTGATCGACGCAATAGCGCCAGGGCGTGAACACACGGACATGGCCCCAATCCCTGAGGTTGGATGCAACCGCATTGCCGGCTTCGTAGACTTTGACCGGAATGCCCTGCGCGATGAGGTGGACCGCTGCCGCCAGACCGACCGGCCCGGCGCCGATCACCGCGACAGGGAGCCTTTCGATCATTTCCATATCTTCCATCCTTCCGGTAATTTCGAATTATAACGCCAAAAAAATCACGCCGCCGTTTTGGCGGCCGCTTCCGCCGATGCCGGCACACAGGTGGCGTCGGCGCAGCATTCGTCCGCGAGGTATCCGATGAGCCCGTTCATGGCGGGATAGTTGGCCCGGCAGATCAGCGTCGTCGCCTGGCGCTCCTGTGTCACCAGGCCGGTGTCGACCAGCCGCTTGAGGTGATGCGACAGCGTCGAGGCGGCGATGCCGAGCCTGTCCTGGATGCGCCCGACCGGCAGCCCGTCATCGCCCGCCCGCACCAGCGTGCGATAGAGCTGCAACCGCGTAGGGTTGCCGAGGGCTTCAAGCTGTGCGGCTGCTTTTTCGAGTTTCATGGAAATAAGTTATTTCCAGAATCGCTGCACGTCAAGAGAATTTCGACAAAGATCGAAATAAGCCCAATATCTACGCGACGCGCTTGCCGCCGGCGTCGATGACGACCTCGCCGTCCTCCTTGGTGAACGAGCCGATATTCGGATTGGGCAGGATATCGAGCACGGCTTCGGAGGGTCGGGCGAGCATAGTGCCGAGCGGCGTCACCACGATCGGCCGGTTGATCAGGATCGGATGCGCCAGCATGAAATCGAGGATCTCGTCGTCGCTCCACTTCGGGTCGTCCAGGCCGAGTTCGGCATAGGGCGTGCCCTTTTCGCGCAGCAATAGGCGCGGCGTCATGCCTATCGCGGCGATCAGCTCGACCAGCTTTTCGCGCGACGGCGGGTTTTTCAGATATTCGACCACCTCAGGCTCCTCGCCGGACTGCCTGATCATGGCCAGCGTGTTTCGCGAGGTGCCGCAATCGGGGTTGTGGTAGATGGTGATGGTCATTGCGCAGCTTTCATCTGTCCGACTGGTTTCGGTTGGGCGAGCAGCCACCCTGCCAATGCCATGGCGAGCAACGCGCCCAGAAGTTCGGCGGCGATGAAGCCCTGCAGATCGGCGGGACGGATGCCGGCAAAAGTGTTGGAGAAGGCTCGGGCGATGGCGACGGCCGGATTGGCAAAGGATGTCGATGCGGTGAACCAGTAGGCGGCGGTGATATAAAGCCCGACCAGCCAGGGGATCGAATCCGGGCGAGAACGCAGGCCGGCGAGGATGGTGAAGACCAGCCCGAAGGCGGCGACCAGTTCGGCAATCCATTGCCCGCCTCCGGTCCGCACCGTTGCCGACACTTGCAGGATCGGCAGTTCGAACATCGCATGCGCGAGCAACGTTCCGGCGATGCCGCCGGCAATCTGGGCGGCGACATAAGCCAGCGCTGCATTCGTTTCGATCTCACGTCGAAGCGCAAATACCAGCGTCACCGCCGGGTTGAAGTGTGCTCCGGAGATCGGCCCGAATATGGTGATCAGCACGACCAGGATCGCCCCGGTCGGCAAGGTGTTGCCGAGCAGGGAGACGGCGACGTCGTCGCTGAGCTTGTCAGCCATGATGCCGGAACCGACCACGGTGGCGACCAGCAGAGCCGTGCCGAGGGCCTCGGCAACAAGACGCCGGGAAAGACTGGCCATACCGGAGCTCATCTCGCTAGCAGTTGCAGGTCACAGCCTGGATCACAGGCTGGCAAAGTTCCGGCGCGCCATCGCAGCAATCCTCCATGAGGTAGGCCAGCAGATCGCGAAAGCCGGTCATATCGGCAAAGTAGCGCACGCTGCGGCCCTCGCGTTCGGTCCGCACCAGGCCGGCATGCGACAGGATCTTGAGATGGGCCGAGATCGTGTTCGGGAACGCGGCGAGCCGCGAGGCGATCTCGCCCGCAGCGACGCCCTCGGCACCGGACCGCACCAAAAGGCGAAAAACGTCCAGCCGGGTTTCCTGCCCGAGCGCGGCAAGCGCTGAAAGCGCGAGTGTCTTATCCATATTTCCAAAATTCCAGAAATGACGAAGAGAGTCAACTTGCGTTGCCTGTCGGCGGCCCGCCCGGGCAAATCAGCCAGGCACCGCTGCGGTGATCGCATCAGCGCGGCCAAAACCGGCAAGCGCTTTCCTGACCCGCTGCAGATGCGTCTGGCGTCCGGCGGCCGAGACGCTGTCCATCCGGTAGAGCGCCACGAATTTGGTTCGGCACAGCGGATGGCAGACGGAGCGGAAGCCGCGCAGCAGGGTCCGTCGGCCGGGTTGCCCCATGATCCACGACATCAATGGCGTGGCGCCGCATGTGGTCATTGCCATCACCCGGCGTATGTGCCGCAATTTGGGCCGCGGGCCGCGTCGAGCGGTCGGCATCTCGAAAGCGAAGCCCGGCACCAGCACGCGCTCCAGCCAGCCTTTCAGCATCGCCGGCAGGCCGTACCACCAGGTCGGATAGATGAAGACGACCGCTTCCGCCCAGAGCAGCTCCTGCGCGTGTTCGTGCACCGGTTGCAGGTTCGCCGCCTTGTCGTGGTAACCGCGCCATTCCTCGGTCCGCATGACTGGATCGAAGCCGGTCGCATAGAGGTCGAGCAGGTGGACCTGATGGCCGCTTTCGGCAAGCGTCTCCAGCACGGTATCGCGCACGGCACGATTGAAGCTGTCGGTGCATGGATGGCAATAGACGACGAGGACCTTCATCTTGCGCTCGGTCACCAGAGTGCATGCAAGCGCGTCGCATGCAAACAAGCCACCCGCAGACATAGTCGATCAGCTGTTTTCATGCGAAGCCCCGCAGCCCCCGTATCAAGACGCAACAGCTCCAGTCACGTCAAGCCCCGCTCGTTTACTCAACGAAAACTGTGCGGACATTTGCCTGGCTTGCCGTATTCTGCGGGATGGGGCGCTGCCGCGTATCGTGCCAAGAACTCCCAGCATTGTTGCCCGAAAGTCTGCGCCCTAGCTTCACGGCGTGTCCAAAGCGTCAGGAGAGAAAAACATGCAGACAGGAAAACTGAGCGGCAAAATCGCCTTGGTAACAGGTGCCTCCTCAGGAATCGGCGAGGCCACCGCCTTGGCGCTGGCGGCCGAGGGCGCCACCGTTGTGATTGCCGCGCGGCGCACCGAGCGCCTGGAAGATCTGGCGAGGCGGATCCGTGAGACCGCCAGCGCGGCACTGCCGATTACCGTCGACGTCACCGACGAAGCGCAAGCCACCGCGATGATCGAACGGGTCCAGCAGGAGTACGGCCGGCTCGACATTCTGCTTGCGGTTGCCGGCGTCGGCGTCGCCGCGCCGTTCCGCAACACGACGCCCGAAGAGTACCGCCGGATGGTCGACGTCAACATTCTCGGCCTGCTTTATCCGATCCATGCGGCACTGCCGTCGATGCAGCGGCAAGGCGCCGGCCATATCGTCGTTGTCTCGTCCGGCACCGGCCGTTATATCCACCCTTCGGTGGTTTATTCCGGCACTAAGCACGCGGTGAGCGCGATGGCGGAATCGCTGCGCCGCGAGATCGGCAAGGACGGCATCCGCGTCACCTGCATCGAGCCCGGCGCCGTCAAGACCGAGTTCATCCATAATATGCGCGCCGATGTGCGCCAGGCGGTCGAGCAAAGGCTGGGCGACATGGAGCAGCTGGAAAGCGAGGACATCGCCGCCGCCATCCTGTACGCGGTGACCCAGCCGCCACGGGTCAACGTCAACATCCTGACGCTCTATCCGACCGAGCAGGCGTGAGGGCCGCAAAGCTGATATCCCTGCGCCGCCCCCGCAGCCCTGCAGGATCATCCCCCGGTCATCAGCGTGAACACAAGCTGCCGCAGCTTGCCGCCGGGGCCGAATTCGACCCGGTCGAAATCGCGGCTCGCCTGCCGCTGCGCCTGCGAAATTCCGGCGAGCCGTCTCGTCACTTCGGTCCTGATCTTGCTGCAGCCGCGGTCATCGGCGACGGTCAGGCCAATGGTGGCCGCCTCGATCTTGCGCACCATGTCGATGATGCTGGCGCCATGCACCTTCTCGTGGGCGGCGAGGCCGGCTGCGAAAATCTCCCAGTTCTTCTGGATTGCGCCCGGCAGCCGCGCCGCCGGCTGCGGCAAGGTGTAGGTGATGATCAGCTTCGGCCGCGCCGACACCAGCACGCAGGCATCGCCTTGCGGCTCGTAGTCCCTCACCCAGGTCAGCTTGAAATTGGTATGCGCAATGACGCGGCGCTCGCCGAGCAGCGGCCCGCGCCCCCCGATCGAGGCATAGAGCTCCGGCCCGGATTGCCCTGAGATGGCATAGGTCTCGACCTTCTCGACCGCCTGCCAGCCGGCATGCGCCGGCGACGTAAACAGACAGACCAGCAGGCAAACTGGCATGGCTGTTTTCATGCCGACATCAAGACGTTGCAACACCGCTCTCCGCAAGGCGCATGCCTCCAAGGCGGCTGGCCGACTCGGTCAGAATTTGAGAACAGGCTTTACCCCCTCAGTCGCGTTTCGGCAGGGGATCGTCCCAACCGGCGCGTTCGAGGCCTGTCCGTATCCGCTCTCGATTATCGACGCCCTGCAGGCGCAGGTCTGCCATAATCGCCTGGACAGTCAAGTCAGGTTCGAGTTGCCTTCCCTCCCTGGCGCAAGAGCGCGCCCTATCGAGGTTGCCGTCGAGGCCATAACATGCCGCCAGCCGGGCCAATTCCCAGGCGCTCTTGCGTGGCAGGCAGGAGAACGAAACGGCGGCTTCTCGATATCGACCCATGTGAAGCAGGGCTTCGCCCCGGTCAAAATAGTACCAAGACGGGTGCATCGGATTGAGATCGACGGCTTGGTCGAGGAGCACCAGGCCTATCTTCGCATTGCCACGTAGCGTGTGGAAAAAGCCGGTCTGGGCCAAGGTATCGGCATCGTAGGGATTGAGGTCCAGGGCTCGGGAAAAATGCCGCGCCGCCGCGTCGAAATCGCCTCGATAGAGCAGGATCAACGCCAGGATGCGGTGGCACCGCGCCTCGTCGGGACTGAGCGCGGTGGCATGCAGGGCCCGGTCGCGCGCCTGATCCAGCACGGATCGCAGCGCACCGCCGTACCCGCCGATGATCGTGTCCGCCAGAGCGAGATAGGCGTGGGCGAGTCCCGAATTCGGGTCGAGTTCCAGCGCCTGAATGAGATGCGCGCGCGCTTGCTGGTTCACCCCCTCGCCATAACTGCGCAGCAGCGCAATGCCTCGCAAAATATGGACGTACGCTTCGACATTGGCGGCCGCTGCCGGGGATACGCGTCGCATCGCCGCACTCTCTATGTTGGCGACCAGCGCCGTCGCAACCCGTTGCGCGACCGTTCTTTGAAAAGCGAAAATCTCATTGATTGTGAATGAAAATGACTGCGCCCAGACACGCCGGCCGGACGCCGTTTCGGTCAGCACGATCCGAACTTTATAGCCGCCGGCAGCGGTTTCGACAGCGCCTTCTGCAACATAGTCGACCCCGAGACGCTCGGCGGTGGCCCAGATGTCCTGGTCGGAGTATTCGGCGAGGGCGAAGGCTGAATGACGCGCCAGCACCGCAATGGTCTTGAAGTAGGAAAGCGCGTTGGTGATCTCCTCGACCGCGCCGTCGAAGAGCGGCTTTGCCATACCATCCTCTGCGTCGATGCAGAACGGCAGGAGGGCGACCATCGGCTCGGGCGGCCGTCCGGCCCGAGCGGCTCCAGCGGTCGGCGCCGGCGAAGCAGCCAAAATGTCGTCGACGGGCTGGGACAGGTAGCCGCGCCGGGGGACGGTGCGAACCAACTTCTGCGCCTCGTCGCCTATGCATTTGCGCAGGTCGCGAATGCACTGGGTGAGCGAATCCTCGGTGACGGTGGTGCGCGGCCAGACCGCTTCGAACAACTCGTCCTTGCTCAGCACACGGCCGGGGTTGCGCACCAGGAAAGCAAGAAGGTCGAAAGTCTTTGGCCTGACCGCAACGATCTCGCCGTCACGCCGCAACGTGCCGCGCTCGAGATCGAGGACCGCGCTGCCGATCTGCTGTGCCAATCCCTTGCACCATCGCCGCGCCGGATTGCGCTACGATTATCGAGCCGCGGAAGCCGCTAAAGGTCAAGCCTGAATGATGCCAGCCCGAACGATGCAGGCCCGAAAAGTGCCGGAAAGGCGCCGCCACAGCCGCGGCCGCGTTCCGGCGGGACTCTTGGCCGCCTCGCAGGCCATCAGACTGTCGAGATAGTGCAGCATCTGCACGGTGTCGCCGCTGCAGAATCCGATGCTGCCCATCGACAGGACCCGGTGCAGTTCCTCCCTCGCCTGGCTGGCCTGCGGAAGCGGTCCTTCAACCTTCGCATGCATGATCGATCTCCATGGTTGGCGCCGGCACGGGCGTGCCGGATGGCAGGGATTCCAGATAGGCCGCGACCTTGCCCTGCAGCCGCCACAGCGTCCGGTCGCGAATGTTGCGGGTTTCAAGCTGCATGACCGTGCGGCGCAGATAGTCGGCGCAGCTGCCGATGTGGCCGCCTGCAAGCGACAGGATTTCGACCGTGGCTTCTTCGGGCAGGCCTGCCGCATAGGCCGGACCGGTACGGTCGGCGACAAAGGCGATGGCCGGCAAATGGTCGTCGCTGCTGCGGACCGAAACCCAGCGCGGAACGTTGGTCGGCGGGTTGGCTGACATCTCGCGGCGCAGCAGCCGGTCGATCGCCGCCTCGACACCCTGGTCGGGCAGACGGTAGACGACGCCGCGGCAGCTGCCGCCACGGTCGAGCGCCAGCATCAGTCCCGGCCGCTCGCGCGTGCCGCGCCACCGGGTCAGCCATAGCGAGAATCGCCGGTGCCAGCCATGCACGACCGCCGGCCGTTCCTCGACGAATTCGAAGCACGGATTCCAAAGCAGTGAGCCGTAGGCGAACACCCAGACGTCACGGGCGCGCCCGGCAAGCAGCTGCTTTCGCAGCTCGAGATAGTCACGATCCTGGAGGCTGCGCAGCCCGGGCGCCGGGCCAGCATCTTCGATCTTGCGGTTGATCCTGGCGAGTAGATCCTCAGTAAGGGCGATGTTCATGGCTGCTCGTGGGGTTTGTCTGCCGAGAGCATCGCGCCGGCGGGCCTCCGCGTCCTGAAGGGATGCTGATATTGCGCTGAAATCGAATGGAGCCGTCGGAAGCGTGCGAAAAGCTCAGGGTCCCTCAGTCCGCCACCGCCATCTTGCGGTTTTCGGTTTTGTCGGCCGAAAGCGACAGCAAGGTGATCGCTCCGAAAATAGCTGCGGCACCGACTGCTCCCACGGGCGTTAGCCGCTCGCCCAGAAATATGGCGGCGCCAATCGCTCCGAACACGCTCTCTCCGCTGACGATCACGGCCGCATGGCTGGCCGACGTGAAACGTTGAGCGAATGTCTGGATGCCAAACGCGGCCCCAGTCGAGAAAATGCCGAGCACAGCCAAATCCGGGCCCGCGTCGCGGACGGCCGCCAGCGACAAATTGCCTTGAAACGCCCCGAGCGGCAGGGTGATCATCGCCGCGCCGAGAAATTGAGCGGTAGCCATGGTGATTGGCGCACCGTAGGTCTTCACATGGCGGCCAAGCTCCACCATCCAGAATGCGTAACACGCGGCCGAAGCGATCGCAGCGAGATCGCCCTGGCGGAAGCCCGCACCCAAGCCTCCGGACAGCAGCAGGACACCGCCTAATGTCGTGGCAGCAGCAAGCGCACCCGTCCCGGTCGGCCGCTCGCCGATCAAGAACCAGGCGGCAAGCGGTGTGATCACGGTTGCCGTGTTCACCAGCAAGCTCGCATTGGTGACGGAGGTGCCGAGATACGAGGCCTGCTGGATGGCAATGGAGATTGAAAACAGCAGGCTGACCTTGACGAGGCTTGCCCGGTAGCCGGCTCCAAATTTCCGTCCCCGCTCAAGCAGCATCAGCGGCGCGGCCATCAGCCCCGCGATCAGGCAGCGCATGCCCACGGCGCTGAGCGGATCGAGATGATCCAACACGGTCTTCTGCGCGACATTGCCAAAGCCCCAGAAGGCGGCGGCGAGCAGGAGCAGACAGTTGGCCTGCGCCTTTGACATATCAATGCCTCGACAAGCTTGCGCCGAGTGCGTTTCGGCGCATCGATGAGAGATCAGGTTCGGCTGTGCCGCGCGCGATGGTTCGGGCTTCCGTCGGCGTTCGGCGCGGACATCGTGCTCGAATTGTCGGTCCAACCCGTTCGAGTGGTGCAGCGTGGGTGCGCGCTGACGGGCACGATCTCATAGCCGGCGGCCGCCAATTGAAGCTTCATCTCCTCGAAATGACGCCTTGAGCCGCTGACAATGGATTCAGGCGCGTAGTTCCAGCCCTTCCGGGCAGCATTGGCCAGGATGTCTGCATAGACACGCATGCTGGCGATTTTCACGTCCGATTCCAGCAACTGCCTGCATCCGCCTGCGAGCGACGGCGACGGGCCGGCGGAAAAACTCAACATCGTGCATGCCAGAATTGTCGAAACAATACGCATGGAAGCTCCCCCTGATTATTGCTGTTTCTGCAGGTGACCTTGCAGTTTGTGCGTCAGCGGCGGCATCGGACAGATGCAGTATTCGACCTCCTGCATTTGTAGTATTCTTCCGCTGGGGACGGGTTCTACCATGATGCTCAACGACGCTTCGAAAGCGCAGGCGCTCGATGCCTTGTCGGGTCGCGAGCGCGCGGTCGCGGAAAAATTCGCAACCGGCATGACCTATCGAGAAATCGGCAATGCACTTTTCATTGCCCCGACCACCGTTCGCACCCACCTTGCAGCCATCTACGAAAAGCTTGGCGTGCGTACAAAGATCGGGCTTGCGGCGTATTTTGCCGGTGCCTCCGGCGCGCAGCCGGCTCCGTCCTTGTCCGACGCCTCGCCGGTGCTCGCCATATTCCCCATCGAATGCCTGAATTCCGAAGAGCGATGGCAGCGCTTCGCCGACGGCCTGTCGTCGGACATCACCATCGACCTGGCGCGCTACGCCGGCCTGCCCGTCATTGCCTTCCACACGATGAAATCGCTGGGCAGCAAGCCTGCCGATTTCGCCGCGGACGGCAAGGCGCTCGGCGTCACTTATATCGTATCAGGCCGGTTGCGCGCCGACGACCAGAGGGTTCGACTGACGATGGAGCTTGCCGATGCCCGTAACGGCGTAAGCCTGTGGAGAGAGCGCTACGACCGCGCGGTCGAGGATATTTTCGCGCTGCAGGACAACCTGACCGAAAGCATCATCAATGTGTTCGCCGGCAGTTACGGAACCCTCGCCACCGTCGGCCGCAACGCGGTTCGCCGCAAGCCGCCGGCCAGCTTGCGCGCCTATGACTGCTATCTGCTCGCCGTCGAACAGCACACCACGTTCAGCCGCGCCGGCAATGCGGAGGCGATCCGCCTGTTTTTACGCGCGCTGGAGCTTGACCCCACTTTCGCCAACTGCTGGGCCGAACTCGCCTATGCCTATTCGATCGAGGCCTGCAACGGCTTTGGCGACGACGTGTTGACCTCGATCGAGAACTGGCGGACGGCGGCCGAAAACGCACTGCGCCTCGACCCGACGGACAGCTGCGCCCACGCATGCCTTGGCAATCTCAGGGCATGCGTTGGCGACCTCGAAGGAGCCGAGCGCGCCCACCGGCGCGCGCTCGAATACGGCTTCAATCACGCCGGCATACTGGCGCTGCTTGCCGGCAGCAAGGCGCTTGTCGTTGGCGATCCGGCCGAGGCGATCCCGCTAATGGAACGTGCCATGCGCCTCAATCCGCTGGCCCCGCCCTGGTATTTCGGAATGCAGGGCCGCATTCTGTTCGCCGCCGGCAGACACCGGCAAGCCATTGCTGCGCTCCGCCGGAGTTCGCCGGAGTCGCCGGACGTGCTGATGTTTCTGGCGCTCGCGCATGCGGCCATAGGTGAGGCCGGCGAAGCCGCCAGGTTTGCCGCCCGTTTGAAAGCTGAATTCCCCGAATTTTCGGTCGAGCGCTTCGTCACAGCCTATCCCGTGACCAATCCGGATGCCGTGCTGGCCATACGCGATGCCGCAAGGCTGGCAAGGCTCGTCTAATACCGCCGCATGCATCCGAGGCGACATCCAGTCCTTGCGTGGACACAGCCGGCAGCCGACTATACTGGGAATGCGTAACGAGAACCGAACGCCATGTCGCCGCGACCGAACATTGCCCGGCATCGCCCCGCCCCCGGGGCCCAGCCTCCCGGCGTCAGCCTCTGCCGCGCGCTGTCGAAGCTTGGCCTGTGCTCGCGCAAGCAGGCGGAGCTTCTGGTTGCCGAGGGCCGCGTGCGGGTCGCCGGCAAGATCGTGCACAACGGCTCGATGCGCGTCGATCCCGGCCGCGACCGCATCGAGGTCGACGGGCGCCGCGTCGCTGCCGAGCGCAAGGTCTATCTGATGCTCAACAAGCCGCGTGGCCTGGTCACCACCCGCGACGACCCGCAGGACCGCGGCACAGTCTATAATTGCCTGGCAGGCCTAGACCTGCCCTTCGTCTCGCCGGTCGGCCGCCTCGACAAGGCCAGCGAAGGCCTGCTGTTGATGACCAACGACACGCGCGTCGCGCAGCGCCTGCTCGATCCCGCCTCGCATGTCGCCAAGACCTATCACGTGCAGATCGGCGCCCTGCCCGACGAGGCCATGCTGGTGCGGTTGCGCGCCGGCGCGACAGTCGATGGCGAATTGCTGACGGCCCGGTCGATCGAGTTGCTGCGCGGTGGCACCAGCACCGCCTGGTTGGAGATCGTGCTCGACGAGGGCCGCAACCGCCATATCCGCCGGCTGCTCGGCGCCCACGATATCGAGGTGCTGCGCCTGGTGCGGATCGCGATCGGCCCATTGCAACTCGGCGAGCTTGCCAAGGGCAAGGCACGCCATCTGACCGCCGAAGAGCTGGCGCGGCTTCAGGCCTGAGCGACCAGGCACTGGATGCCCTCGAACCGAAGCGGCAATTGACATTAGCATCTCTGTTTCATATTTTCCATTCGTGAAACCGAAATGCGTCGATGCAGTCAAAGTGTCGGGCTGACACGCATGGGCAAAGCTGGCTTGGAAGCCGGAGAGAAGACATGGCTACGGCGTTGCACGCGGTTCCCAGATTCCTGGACGAATTGAGCACGTTTGGCGGTCTCAAGGGGACCGATATTGCAAACATCACCGACGTGTCCAAGGCCACCGTTTCGAGGTGGAAGGCCGGCGACATCAAGCCCCAGCCGCGCAGCGAGCTCATTCTATCGGACCTGCACTATATCGTCGGCCGACTGCAGGAATTCTACGAGCCAAGCGATATCCGCACCTGGCTTTACGCTCGACACCCGCAATTGAACGGTGAAAGGGCGATAGATCTCATTCACGACGACCGTGCTCTCGACGTGCTCAAAGTCATCGATCGGCTTGAGAACGAGGTCTTTCTCTAATTGGCGATCGCCGGGCGGAAACGACGCGATAGCCAGCTCATCGACGCTATCGAGGCAAGAGTTCCTGTCGAATACTCCGGAACGGTTTGGCGTGTGGTGCGCCAGGGCCGCAGCCCGATCCAGTGCTCGAGCTCCGGTGGCCGTTGGGACGATGGAACATTCGACGTGCTCTACACCTCGCAAGAGCGCGAAGGTGCCTTGAGCGAGATGAGATTCCACCTGACGCGGGGGCAGCCAGTGGTCCCTTCGCGTGTCAGATACAATCTATTCGAGATCGATCTTGCTTTGGCCCGGACGCTCAGACTGCTCGACCTGGCCGCCTTGCAGACCCTTGGCCTCGACACCTCGCGCTACGGGCAGCTTTCGTATCAGGAAAAGCACGCCGAATATCCGAGGTCGCAAGATATCGGCGAGGCCGCATATTTCCTCGATTATGACGGTCTGATCGTGCCCAGCGCGCGATATGACTGCCTGAACGTCGTCGCGTTTTGTGATCGGCTGATGACTGGGGCGATAACGACAAGAACCGATCACGGGGAAATCGACTGGACTTAGCCGCGTCCCCGCTACTGTCTATCCCCCGCGCGGGCGATGCGGCCAGGGGAAGTGGCGCGCTAGCATCGCCTCCGATTTGCTAAGGCTCCGACGTGCGAAGGAGGATCCATGCGTGTGCTCCGACTGATACCGACCCTGCTGGTGTTCCTGGCGGTCATGCCACTGAATGGCGAAGCGGCTGGCAAGAAGTACCCCAAAGGCCACGGCACGAACTGCGCCGAGAAGGACCGGGAGTGCCAGAACCAATGCCAGGCTCAGCCGATCGACTACAACAGCGTCCGGTCAATCAATGCGCGCAACGAATGCCTGAACAAGTGTACGATCGGCTACGATCTGTGTCTCGGGGCACCCGCCCGAATCCAGGAACAGACAATCCAGGAGGACACCGCGCAATAGAACCCGCTAATGCATGTCGCCCAGAAGTGCGCAGCGGTTTTGGGATAACGACATGCATAAGAACAACAAGCGCGTCGTATGAAGACTGAACAGAAGGACTGCTGTCTGCACACCTATCAGGGGTTCATTGCCGGCGCTTGAAACTCTTCTGTCTTGCCGGACATCTCCCCACGGAGGGGGCCCGGAGGGGGAGATCGGCAGCTTCCACATGGATTTCGGCAAAATCCAGCCCATATCCTGGATGTGGAGCTTTGAGCGTGAAACTCGCGCGTGCGGTCCTGCTTGCCGCGGCTTTCGTGGCTGTTGCTGCCGTTTGTGCCTCTTCCGCAACCGGAGAGGCGAACGGCCGGGAGAAAATTGCGTTGCGCGTCGAGATCGATGGCGCCATTGGTCCGGCAAGTGCCAGGCAGCTCGAGGAAGCGCTGGCGGTGGCCGCGGACCGAAACGTCCAGGCTCTCATCCTGCAGATGGACACGCCCGGCGGGCTGGTCACCAGCATGCGCGAGATGATCGCCGGCATCCTCGCCTCGCCGGTTCCCGTCATCGGCTATGTCGCGCCCGCCGGCGGGCATGCGGCGAGCGCTGGAACCTACATCCTCTATGCCACCCATCTGGCGGCGATGGCGCCCGGCACGAATCTGGGCGCGGCAACGCCGATCGAGATGGGTGGGCCGCTGCCGTCGTTTCCCGGCGGGCACAAGAACGATGGCCCCGAGGCGGACAAGGACAAGAAGAATGCGCCGGCCGGCGATGCGATGATAGCTAAGGCGACGAACGATGCCGTTGCCCTGATCCGCAGCCTGGCTGAATTGCGCGGGCGCAATGCCGAATGGGGAGAAAAGGCCGTGCGCGAGGCGGCCAGCCTGTCGGCCGGCGCGGCGCTGCAGCAGCATGTCATCGACTTCGTCGCCCGCGACATCACCGAACTGCTTCAACTGGCCGACGGCCGGACCGTCGAGATCGCCGGCAAAAAAGAGGCATTGGCGACCAAAGGGCTGCCGGTTGAAACGCTCGAGCCCGGCTGGCTCATCCGGCTTCTCGCCGTCATCACGGACCCGAACGTCGCCGTCATCCTGATGCTGGTCGGCGTCTACGGCCTCGTCTTCGAGTTCACGAGCCCGGGCGCAGTCGCGCCCGGCGTGATCGGCACGATTTGCCTTCTGCTTGGGCTCTATGCGCTCAATCTCCTGCCGATCAGCTATGCCGGCCTTGCCTTGATGCTGCTTGGCATCATCTTCCTAGTCGTCGAAGCCCTGAACCCGACTGTGGTCCTTGGGCTGGGAGGCGTGGCTGCGTTTCTGCTGGGCGCTGCCATGCTGCTCAGGATCGAGGGGCCTGGCTTCGAGATGTCGTGGGCCGTTATTGGCACCGCCGCCGTCCTGACGCTCGGCCTGGCGCTGTTGACCGGCAGCTATCTGTGGGCGGCCCGCAAGAACGTTCCGCGTGTTGGCGCACAGGCCATGCAGGGGATGCCGGCGGAGATCCTCGACTGGCAGGGCAGCGAGGGCCACGTGCTCGCCCGGGGCGAGCGCTGGCGGGCAAAAGCCGACGAACCGCTTGCAGTGGGCGACAGCGTCGAGGTGGCCGATGTCAGGGATCTTGTGCTGACGATACGGCGCCGCAATGTGAGAAGCGATGGAGCAAGGCAATGATCATCGGTTATGTAGCCTATCTGGCGGCAGCGCTCGTCGTGGTCATGTTCCTATCCGCGGCCATTCGCATCCTGCGGGAATATCAGCGCGGCGTGGTCTTCACGCTCGGCCGCTTCACCGGGGTCAAGGGCCCCGGCCTTATCATCCTCATCCCCTTCGTGCAGCAGATGGTGAAGGTCGACCTGCGAGTGGTGGTCCAGGACGTCCCGCCGCAGGACGTGATCTCGCGCGACAACGTCTCGGTGAAGGTCAACGCGGTGCTGTATTTTCGTATCGTCGACGCCGAGCGGGCGGTGATCCAGGTCGAAGACTTCATGACCGCCACCAACCAGCTGGCACAGACCACGTTGCGCTCGGTGCTCGGCAAGCATGAGCTCGATGAAATGCTGGCCGAACGTGACAAGCTCAACAGCGATATCCAGGAGATTCTCGACCAGCGCACCGATGCCTGGGGCATCAAGGTCTCCGACGTCGAGATCAAGCATGTCGACCTCAACGAAAACATGGTCCGCGCCATCGCCAAGCAGGCCGAGGCCGAACGGCTGCGGCGTGCGAAAGTGATCAATGCCGATGGCGAACAGCAGGCGGCGGCAAAGCTCGTCGAGGCCGGCAAGATGCTGGCCGAAGCACCGCAAGCCATGCAGCTACGCTATTTCGAGGCTCTCCATGACATCGCCGGTGAGCGCTCGTCGACGGTCGTGTTTCCGGTGCCGATGGATCTGCTCGGTCATTTCATCAAGCAGCCGGGTGCGGAGAGGTGAGGGGCTGAAGCTGCCAATCTCCCCCACTTGGGGGGAGATTGGCAGCTCCACCCTCACCTCCATGGCGGGACCGGCGCAAAGCGTTTGCCGATCCAGTCGGCGAAGGCACGTGTCTTGGCGGCTTGTCCCTTGGCCGAAGGCATGACGACATAGACGGCGCCCTCGTCGGCAAGCGTCCAGTCCTCCAGCACTGGCACCAGCCGGCCGTCGGCGAGCTCGCGTCCGACCAGCCAATCTGTACTCATCATCAACCCGACGCCCTGCACGGCGGCTTCGACCAGCACCTCGGCATCGTCGGTGACCAGCGGCCCGGAAACTTCGATACTGACGCGGCGGCCCGATCTGTCTGTCATCTCCCACGCCGGAAAGGTCTGGAAGCCCGAGAAGCCGAGACAGCTGTGTTCCAGCAGCGCTTCCGGCGCAGCTGGCGTGCCCCGGCGGGCAAGGTAGTACGGTGCGGCGCATAGCAGCCGCCGCCGTGTCGCCACCTTGCGCGCCACCAGCCGCGAATCCTGCAGCGCGCCGAGACGAACGGCGACATCGAAATTCTCGGCGACGAGATCTACGAAGCGGTTGGAGAACTCGGCCTCTATACGGACGTCGGGAAATTCGGCGAGAAACTGTGGCAGCAGCGGGCCGATCCACATGCGCCCGAACGAGCCGGGCAATGCCAGCCGCAGCACGCCGCGCGGCCCGCCGCCGGCATGCGCCGACGCTGCAGCCTCGGCCTCGTCGACCGCGGCCAAGATGGCGCGGACGCGGACAAGGAACTCCGAACCCGCCTCGGTCAGCGACACGCTTCGCGTCGTCCGATGCAGCAGGCGCACGCCCAACCGCTCTTCCAGCGAGGCAAGGCGCCGCGACAGGATCGTCGCGTCGCGGCCGATGCGAGCCGCCGCCTTGGTGAAGGAGCGTGCTTCGGCGATTGCCGCGAAGGCGGCCATTTCGGCCAATGCTGCCGGTTCGTGCGATTGCTGCATCATGCGCAGAGCTCAAATGCAAAAGCCAAGGATTATATACCAATAGCGCAGCAGATAGTTTCACTCAATCCCGGCCCGTCAATCGGCCCACCAACCGGAGTGAGACATGAAAGCCATCGAACTAACTGCCCCGAGACTGGACGCGTTTCGCGAGGCCACCGTTCCCACGCCCGAACCGCAGCGCGGCGAAGTGCTGATCCGCCTGCGCGCCGCAAGCCTCAATTTTGTCGATGTCGCTATAGCAAGCGGCAACTATCCAGGTCCGAGCTTTCCGCTCATTCCCGTCGTCGATGGCGCTGGCGAGATCGTCGGCATCGGCGAGGGCGTGTCGAAGCTCGCCATCAACGACCGCGTTATCGCCCATGCAAAACCGCGCTGGATCGGCGGCCGTCCGCGGCCTTACGAGACCAGGGAGATGCGCGGGCTGACACTGCCTGGCTCACTCGCCGAATATGTCGCGCTGCCGGCCAATGCCGTCGTGCCGACGCCGGCGCATTTGTCTTTCGAAGCAGCGGCGACGCTGCCGATCGCCGGTACCACCGCGTGGAATGCGGTTCGCGCCGCCGATGCCGGGCCCGGATCGGTCGTCGTCCTGCTCGGTACCGGCGGTGTCTCGATCTTGACCCTGCAGCTGGCCAAGGCAGCCGGCGCCACGGTCATCATCACCTCGTCGTCGGACGAAAAGCTGGCGCGCGCCAAGGCCTTGGGTGCGGATCATCTCATCAATTATCGTGAGACGCCGGACTGGGACGCCAAGGTGCTCGATCTGACCGACGGCCTCGGCGCCGACCTGATCGTCGAAACCGGCGGCTCGGCCACCTTCGCCCGCTCCATCAATGCCGCGGCGCCCGGCGGCACGGTGTTCGCCATCGGCTTCGTCACCGGCGCCGAGGCCACCACGAACCTGCTGCCGATCATCATTAAGGCGCTCAAGGTAGTGGGCAACAACACCGGTTCGGTGTCCGACCTGCGCGACGCGGCGCGCGCCATCGGCGCCGCCCGTATCGATCCGGTCATCGACACAATCTACAGCCAGCACGAGGCGACCGAGGCGTACGCGCATATGGCAGCCGGCGGGAGGCATTTCGGCAAGCTCGCGTTCCAGTTGCAGTGGTGAGGAGGCGAAAACGGCCGAGCGCGCAATCTCCCCCCTCGAGGGGGAGATGTCGCCAAAGGCGACAGAGGGGGTCGGCTCGACTGGAAGCGGCCTCTTGTCGCCGACAGAGAAGGCTGGCGCTTCACGCGAGACGACCCCCTCTGGCCTGCCGGCCATCTCCCCGCAAGGGGGGAGATTACTCGCCTCCACCTCAGATCAGCTTCTCCAGCGTGATCGGCAGGTCCCGCACCCGTTTCCCGGTGGCGTGGAATACCGCATTGGCGATCGCCGGCGCCACGCCGACGATGCCCAGTTCGCCGACCCCCTTGCCGCCGAGCACCGAGGAATGCGGATCGGGAATACCGACCGAGATCACCTCGATGTCGGGAATGTCGGCATTGGTGGCAATGAGATAGTCGGCGAGGTTGTTGTTGACGATGCGCCCATGCCGGCGGTCGACGATGCCTTCCTCGAGCAGCGCCTGGCCGATGCCCATGATGATGCCGCCCTTCCACTGGCTTTCGGCGAGCTTGGGGTTGTAGAGCCGGCCTGAATCCAGTGCCGACACCACGCGCGACACCCGAACCGTGCCAAAGTCCTCGTCGACGCGCACTTCGATGAAATGCGCGCACCAGCTGTGGCGGGAATAGTTGCCCTCGGTGTGCGGCAGCGCCATGGCGATGGTGGTGAAGTTCTTGTAGCGGTCCTCGGCCGTCGAATTGGCCGGCATGGTGTCGCCCTTCGCCTCGATATGCTCGCGCCCGACGCTGCTGAGCAGTTCGGCGATGCAAACTTCAGGGCCATCGCCGCGCGGTGATAAAATGCGGCCGCCGGCGACGACGAGCGTGTTGGCCTGCAGCGTATGGAACGGCGAAGCCGGATCGCTGATGGCGAGCCCGATCAACTGGTCGAGTGCGGCGCTCGCCGCCTTGTGGACGGCGCCCGTCATCACCCCGGCCAGCCGCGAGCCGCCGGTGACGCCGGCGCGGGCATAGCGGGAATCGCCAAGCTTGACGACGACGTTTTCCGCCGGCACGCCCACCACCTCGGCGGCGGTCTGCGCCAGGATCGTGTAGGTGCCCTGCCCCATATCGATCGATGAGCTTTCGACCTCGACCGAGCCGTCGGCAAGAATGCGCACGACCGCCTCGCCATAGGCGCGCCGCACCGGATAGGTACCGGCGGCGACGCCCCAGCCGACCAGTTGGTTGCCGTCCCGCATCGAGCGCGGCCGGGGGTCCCGCTTCGACCAGCCAAAGGCTTCGGCGCCGGCCGCGAACGCCTCGCGCAGCTGCCGTGTCGACCACGGCTTCTTCGCATGTGGATCCTGCTCGGCATAGTTCCTGAGCCGGATTTCCAGCGGGTCGATACCGACCTCATAGGCGAGCTCGTCGATCGCGCTTTCGATACCGAAGGCGCTCGGGTTCTCGCCCGGCGCGCGCAATGCCCCCGGCACCACCGTGTTGACCCGCACGACGTTCTGCCGCGACGAGAAATTCGGCGTCGCGTACATGACCGACGTGACCGAGCCGAGCGGCTCGACCCACATGCCATCGACCGAGGTCTCGTTGACCCCACGATGCACGATCGATTGGATTTTGCCGTCGTGATCGGCGCCGAGCGCCACCGTCTGGCGCGTCGCCGCCCGTCCGCCATAGGCGGTGAAGGTCTGTGGCCTGGTGACCGCCAGCTTCACCGGTCGTCCCAGCATTTTCGCGGCGACTGCCGCCACGGCGCCGTAGCCGTAGGCGAACGCCTTGGAGCCGAAGCCGCCGCCAATATAGGGCGAGACCAATCGTACATTCTCGAACGGCACGCCGAACCATTCGGCATAGGTCCGCGCCATGCCGTCGAGCCATTGGCTCGGCTCCCAGACCGTCAGCTGGTCGCCCTTCCACTTTGCGATCAGGCCATGCGGCTCCATCGGCGCCTGGTATTCGCGCGGCGTGTTGTAGGCGTTGCAGATCCTGACCGGAGCCGAGGTGAAGGCTGTCTCCGCCTCGCCCCATTCCTTGGTCATCGCATCGACCGGGATGCCGTCGCCGGCCTTTGGGTCGCTGAGGTCGACGATCGCCGGCGCCTCGTCACAGGCGATTTTGACCAGCGCCGCGGCGGCGACCGCCTGCTCGAAACTTTCGGCGATGACCGCCGCGACATGCTGGCCGCTGAAGGTGATGTCGCGCGCCAGCGGGCAATAGGCAACGGCAGGGGGCGGCGTGCCCAGCCAGTCCGTTGCCGTTCTCAGCGGCAGGATATTGTCGGGCGTCAGCACCAGAAGCACGCCGGGCGCCGCCTCGGCCGCCGCCGTGTCGATCGAACGCACGCGGCCGGCGGCAATGGTGCTCTCGACCAGCACCGCATGGGTGAGCCCCTCGAGCCGCTGCTCGACGGCGTATTTGGCGGCACCCGTGATCTTGGCCGGGCCATCGACGCGCGACAGCCGGCCACCGACCTGATCCGCGAGGACGGCACCGTCCGAAGCGTCGCCGCGTTTGGCATCGCCGGGTCTTGTTCTCAACTCGTGAACGGTCATGCCGTTTCTCCCATTTTGAGGATGGCACGGGCGACGACGCGCGGCGCCAGTTCGATCTTATAGTGGTTGGCGCCATGGTCGACGGCGCCCTCGACGGCGAGCAGGCTGGCCTGCCTGACGACCTCCGGCTCGAGCACCTTGCCTTTCAGCGCCTCTTCGACGGCGCGGGCGCGCCATGGCTTGGTGGCGACGCCACCAAGCGCGACACGCAGATCGCGGATCGTCGTGCCGTCGGCCTCGAATTCAATGCCGACCGCAGCACTTGCCGCAGCGAATTCATAGGACTGGCGGTCGCGGACCTTGAGATAGGTCGAGCGGCGGGCGGCGGCGGAAGCCGGAATGCCGATCGCGGTGATCATCTCGCCGGGCTCGATCGTGTGTTCCCTTTCGGGCGTGCTGCCAGGCAGCAGGAAAAAGTCATCGACGGCAATCTGGCGTTCGCCGAGACGGACGATCGCGTCGAAGGCGACGAGCGCAATCGCCAGGTCGCCGGGATAGGTGGCGATGCAGGCCTCGCTGGTGCCGAGCACGGCATGGCCGCGGGTGACGCCGCCGATGGCCGAGCAGCCGCTGCCGGGCGAGCGCTTGTTGCAGGCGGGGAAATTCGCCGGATCGCGGAAATAGGGGCAGCGTGTACGCTGCATCAGATTGCCGCCGACCGTCGCCATGTTGCGCAGCTGCGCCGACGCCGCCTGCCATAGCGCCTCCGAGACGGCAGGGAACCTACTCTTGATATCGGCATGGTCGGCGACTTGGCTCATCCTGGCCAGCGCGCCGATCATGGCGCCGCGGTCATCGACGGCAATCGTGTCCAGTCCCTTGAGATGGGTGATGTCGACCACGGTCTCGAGTTCGGCAACGCCGCATTTCGCGAGATCGACAAGCGTCGTGCCGCCGGCCAAAAGCATGGCGCCCGGCAGCGCCGCTGCCTCGCGGGCCGCATCGACGGAGCCGGCGCGGAGATATGAAAAGTCCTTCATGATGCGGCCTCCATTGCCGCCTGGCGCACGGCGGCGACGATATGCGGATAGGCGCCGCAGCGGCAGAGATTGCCGGCCATATATTCGCGGATCTCGTCGTCGGAGCCGGCATGGCCCTCGCGAATGCAGGCGACCGCCGACATGATCTGGCCGGGCGTGCAATAGCCGCACTGGAAGGCGTCCTGTTCGAGGAAGGCGGCCTGCACCGCATGCAGCGTGCCATCCTCCCCGGCAAGCCCTTCGATGGTGGTGATGTCCCTGCCTTCAGCCTGAGTGGCAAGCGTCAGGCAGGCCAGCACGCGCTGGCCGTCGACATGCACGGTGCAAGCGCCGCACTGGCCCTGGTCGCAGCCCTTCTTGGTGCCGGTCAGGCCGAGATGATTGCGCAAGGCGTCGAGCAGCGTAACGCGCGGTTCGACCTCCAGCTCATGCCGGTGTCCGTTGATTTGAAGTTGGATTGGAGTTCGGGTTTTGCTTGTCATTGGGCGTCTGGCTCCAGTTGCTTGACGCGGGAGGGGATGATCTGGTGCCCGGCCGGGCAAGGGCGTCAGGTGGCTAGGTCTGAGGACGAAGGCAGGGGTGACGGCCTATCTCCCCACTTGAGAGGGAGACTATGCTCTCGGCCGACACCGCCAATCTCAGCCAAGGGAAGCTTGCAGGCTCGAAGGAAACATACCCGATCCCGTAATTACATGATAAAGGCGCTCCACAAATCGGAGGCGCCTCCGTTTATTACCTAAGGGCCTGCCCTGCTCTGTTCAAGCCCCGGATCGAAATTGATCAAAATTGGAGAAAATTGGCAGGGCGCCAGCCGTCATGCCTCAAGACAAAAAAGCACCACCGGCCCAAGCCGGTGGTGCTCCCTGAACTGTCTGTAGGGGCAGGACAGTCCAATGATCCTGAGGGGATCGTGCTCAAGGTGGGCTCAATTTTGCCCCACGGCATCGGCCGAACAGATGAGGAGTGCCGGCCGCGAGAAAATATCCTTCGTCGTCATCCACCGGCCGTGCACCGGAGGCGGGCAAGATGCCTCGCTTGGCGGAACGCCGGCCAGCCCAGACCCGATCCTGTGATTATATTTACTTGCGATTATATTTGTCAGAGACGTAACGAAGCTGGAAGCGTCCGCGTTCTTGAAACGGGGCCTGCCTATCCGGTTATGCTTCGGATCAGCACTGGAGAAAAATTGGCCGCGGAGCCGCCCGTCATATCTGGAGACAAAACAGAAGCCGCCGTTGCAAAACCGCTGCGCGCCGACGCGCAGCGCAACCGCGATGCGCTGGTCGAGGTCGCGGCAAAAGCCTTTGCCGCGCATGGCGTCGATGCCTCGCTGGAGGAGATTGCGCGCCAGGCCGGCGTCGGCATCGGCACGCTCTACCGGCATTTCCCAACCCGCGAGCATCTGGTTGAGGTGGTCTACCGGCGCGAAGTTGAAGGACTGTGCCAGGCGGCCGACGAGCTCGCCCACGATCATGCGCCCGACGTCGCGCTCGAACAATGGATGCAGCGCTTCGTCGACTACATCGCCACCAAGCGCGGGCTGTCGACAAGCCTGCGCATCCTGCTCACGACCAACTCAACCCTGTTCTCCGACGTTTCGGGCAGGGTCACGCTCGCCTTGCGGCGGCTGATCGATGCCGCTGTCGTCGACGGCTCGATCCGCAGCGACGTCGATGCCTCCGACGTGCTGCATGCGCTGGGCGGCATCTATTCGGCCCCTGACACCAAGGACTGGCGCGACCGCTCGCGCCGATTGGTGTCGCTGCTGATGGATGGGCTGCGGTTTGGAGCGGCCAAATCCGGCCCATCCAGGGAATGACGAATGCAGTGACTGCCCTTATTTCAGCGAGATGCTCATACCACTGAGATCGGCGTTGACTTGCAGGCCCACCTGCCGGCCCGTGAGTTCGAGTTGGGCACCCTTGTCATTGGTCATGACGATCACCTGGGCCCCCTTGCCGACTGCGCCGCCACCGCCCGCTGCACCGTACACCCCCGCTACATCCCGAGCGCGGCGTATGTGGCGTACCGTACCTTTGAAATAAGTCTTGGAGGCACCGAAGGCGAGGCCGCCCGAGATGCCGCCGACCGAGATTGGATATCGGCGACCATGGAAGGTCAGCGTGCCCTCGCCTCCGGAGCCACCGATGAAAAAGGCCGCCTTGTAGACTGCGAAGCGGATCGTACCAGTGTCGGCATGTGCGACGCTGGCAAAGCTAACTGCCGCCGCAGCGATGACGGCAACCGCGGCTGAACGAAATCTGGACGAAATCTTCATGACGAGAACTCCTCAAGATCGCCGCATGCCCAGCCGGCCGGGCCGTCGGCGTCGTATCAAAGTCATAGCTGAACAGTCTCGCCCGTTATTGGTTCCAAGCACCCGGCCTGAATTCCGCTGCGAGAAGACCGCTACGAAACGAGGCGGATGGCGAGCATAGTCCTGGCTGTAAGAACAGCGGCGCCGGCGCCCCTACGAAGACGTAGGTGTTGAAGCGGAATGGTATTAGTCTGCGCTGTCTGGGGTTTCGGGGAGCGCGGCCAAAGAATGGACTTCAACTCACGTCACGGCTACGTCCTGATCGGCGGCCTGATCCTGGTCGGTGCCGGGCTAATGATCGTTTCGCTGATCGTTAATCTCCGTGTCGCGCACAGTGTGCGTGACGACGTGCGCCATCGTGAAAAGCTGCTGGAATATTATCGCAATATCTTTTCGCAGCTGGGCGTGATCCTGATCGGGATTGGCGTGTCCCTTTTCATCTTCTTTTTCCAGCAGAATTATCAGGACCAGCGCAGACGCGAAACGGAACTCCAGCAGGTTCTCGCCAAATTGGCGGCGCGTGTTGCCCGCGGCAGCGCTGTCGTGGAGGCTCTCGGCGAATTCGATCCGTTGCTGGATGATGGCGGCGCCTATGTCAGTCCGGAACTCGGCGGCAACAATGCCGCCGTCAGCGCCCATGGAACGGCGCTCGCCAAGCAGGTTTCCCAGATCCTTCTGGTCGAGCGCGATGTTGATGTTCAGGGATTCGATATTCTCAATCTGTCACGCGATTTCGAAGCATCGTTCGTCGTCAACGAGCTCAACCCGACGTTATGGTTCAACATCGTCCGTGACGAGAGCGACATCAAATATGCCACCACCCAGATCGCCCTGGATTACAAGGATCTGCAGGATGCGATCGGCGGCGAGCCGATCGAGGTTGCAATCACCAATCCCGAAAAAGAGCGGATGATCAAGCAGGAGGTGCTCGACGTCTTTTACGATGCCGACCTGCTGCGCCAGCGCGGCAGGCGGTTCCTCGGCCGCGCGTGCTGGCTTTTCAGCAAGGGGCGCGGCTTCGTCAAGCTTGTACCGGCCAATGAGATCGAAGCGGATGCCAGATCGCACCAGGAATGGATCGACCGGTCGAAACCCTTCCTGACGCAGGCGACGTCCGGCAGCGGCGATTGCTTCAAATTGCTCCAGTTCGGCCCGGCATCCTGAACCGGCAAAGGCTTACTCATCGCTGGCGGCTAATCCCCGACGCGCTGCAGCGTACCGAGATGATTGTCGTTTAGAAAATCAACGATCATGGCCGACGCCTTGCCGTCGGGCCCGACGGCAAAGCTGACGGCCGAGGGCCTGTCCGGCATCTCGGCATCAGGGAAGGTCACGAAGAGGTCGCGGTCGAAATGCTTCAGTGGATAGGACCGCGCACCGGCGGGCCCGACCTTGAGGACAAGAGCGTCTCCTTCGCCCGACACAACTGCATCGCCGAAGAAGTCGTTGAAGTAGCGGCCTGCATAGGCACTGGCCGGCGCCGCCGGACTTGCCGGAGAGGGCGGCGCGGCATAGGTGGCCTTGGCCGCCGTGACCGCCGGCCCAAACAGCCCTGCATAGATGTCATCCCACGCCTTCACCCAATCCTTCTCCATCGTTCCGTCGAAGACGAGATCGGCGAAGCTGTCGGACAGTCCCTCCGGCACGCCTGTCGGAAAGGCATTGGCGATGATCACGATGCCAAGCTTCTCCTGAGGGAACAGCGTCACCAGGCTGCGTGCGCCGACGCTGAAGGCGCCGGCATGACCCCAGCTCAGGCCGTGCCGGCCAAATTCGATGTTCCAGCCAAGACCGTAGAAGGACTCGCCGCCCGAGACCGGGTTCTTGCCGCGGGTCATCAGAGGAACATGCATCTGGTCCAGCGCATCGGCCTTGATGAGCGTCTCGCCGGCGTAGACGCCGTTGCCGAGTACCAGGCGCATCCATTGCGAGAGATCGCGTGCCGTAGAGCTGACGCCGCCTGCTGGCGCCTGTGCATCCGGATTGCGCTTGACCTTCGCGGTCCAGGCGCCATCGATCTTGGCGTGGAGTTCGGCGCGGTTGGCGTGCTTGATGAAGTCCAGGTGGCGGGAGCTGGTCGAGCTCATTCCAAGCGGACGGTAAAGCTTCTCCTCGGCGACTTCTTCCCATGATTTGCCTGTCGGCTTCGCGGCCGCGACGGCACCCTCGGTCAGTCCGAAATTACTGTAGGAATAGCCGGCACGAAAGCTCGATGACGGCGACACGAACCGCAGGCGGCGCAGGATTTCCGCGCGATCATAGCCAATGTCCTCGAGGTCGTCGCCCGCCGTGCCCGGAAGTCCGCTGCGGTGCGAAAACAGGTCGCGGACCGTGAGTTCGCTGGTCGGATAGGGCTCGGCGAGCCTGAAGCCCGGATCGAGGTCGGCGATCTTCGAGCCCCAGGAAACGGCCCCGTCGCTGACCAGCGCCGCCACGACGGTTGCGGAGACCGGTTTCGAGAGCGAGGCGATCTGGAAGACCGTGTCGGCGTCGACGACCTGCGGCTTGCCGGCCTCGCAATGCCCGAACCCCTTGAGGAAGATCACTTCGTCGCCATGCACGACGCCGATGGCCAGACCGGGCACGCTGCCATCCGCGACGGCGCCTTCGGCAAGCAATTCGAGCTTCGCAAGGGCCGCGGTGATCCTGTCGGGTGGGATGGTATCGGCCGATGCTGCTTTCGGCGAAAGCACCATGATTGCGATGAAGGCAAACATCCCCCACCGGAGGTGGTTCCGGTTTGTGAATAGCCGCATGCTCAGCCCCCTCCGCTTCACGGCGTGCACTATCGCAGGCCGACGCAGGGAAGGCCAGCCTCACGCTCGACCCGCCATTCATTGGCGGATGTCCGCTTCGCACCAGTCGAAATTCAGACTGCCGCGCCTGAGCTAGGATGCAGCGCGCAGGCGGAGGCGCCGCCTGCTGGCGCGGGCCTTATCCGCCACCGCGGCGGTGATCTCGACCACGCCGTCTTCGCGCGGTCTGGCGTTGGTGACCTTGTGGAGCCGCTCATAGGGCAACAGCTCCTTGACCCGGGCTTGAAGCGACGCGACTTCGGCACGCAGATCCTCGCATTCCTGCCGCTGGACGTCGAATTGTATCTGTTCGGATGCCTGCTGCAGGGAAAGCTGCGAAAAATTCGCGCTGACCGCGGAAAGATTCACCTTGTCGTTTTCGCTCTCTTTTATGAGAGCGGACAATTTTTGCTCGACAATTTGCTTTTCCGCCACCGCGTCGCTCGCTTGAGCCTTGAGCCTGGCGATCTCGCTGGCGGCTTCGCTGCTCTGGTTGGAGGCGGCCTCCAGTCGCGATCGGAGATCCTCGATTTCAGAGCGCAAGCCAGTCATCTCCGCGACACCGCGCGCAAGCTCGGCTTCCCTGTCACCGTCCCTGAGGCGGGCTGCTTCCGTTATTTCCGATAGCTTCGCTTGCGCCATATCGAGCGATTTCTGCAGCCGCATTTCCTCTTTCTCGCTCTTGCCAAGCGCAGCCAGCAGTTCCGAAACCTGGGCGGCATCATTGGCATGGACAGTCGAGAGTTCGTCCAGCCTGTGCCGCGCCTCGGCCTCCCGTTTCAGCGCCTTGTCGAGGTCGATCGACAGGCTGACATGTTTCTCCCGCAGCATCTCGTTCTCGCGCGAGCGTCTGTTGGCCTCGACGGCTCTGGCCGAGAGCGTTTTGACAAGCTCGCCGAACTCGGCCTCGCGTTTTGCGCTCGCATTGCCTGCCACGACGAGTTCCAGCCTTGCCGCAGCCAGCGCGCCACGAAGTGCTTCCTTATCCTCGACCAAGCTCGCGTCGTGCTGCTGCAGGGCCTCGATAGTGCTGTCGCGCTCACGCTGCTTTCTGGTTGCGTCGTGGAGCTGTTCGGACAGCGCTCTTTGCTGCGCGGTCAGGCCGGTATTTGCCAGCTCCAATTCGTTGGCGCGAAGAATGTCGCCGTGGAGGAGTTTCAGGAATTCGCCCGTCAGATGATGCGAGGTCGCGATTTCCGACAGTTTCGCGTTGATCTCCCCCAGATACTCCTGCGCGTCGTGAAAGAGCCCATCGACTGCGCTTAAGGCAGCCAGCCGGGTTTGCGTATGGGGGGTCAGCCGTCGCGCGGTCTCGAAAGCGTCCGCATTGGCCTCGAGTTGCGAGTTGTCATCCGTTGCTACGAGATTTTCATCCGACACAGTCTCATCCGGCACAGTGACATCGTACAACGGCGACTGATCGTCGACGTTGAGACATTCGCTGAACGCATCCGCCAGATCGGTTTCGAGCTCCTTGAACGCTTTCTCCACAGTCTCGGCACGCTTGATCAAACCTTTGAAATTCATGACCGAATATCCCTCTCGTGCAGCGCCGTTAAGGAGCGGGCTTTCGACACTTGACCCTCGCCTCCCCCAAGCACGGGTTCATCTCCTGATTGCGCTCTGGCCGACGCACGCTAGGGACAGGCTTGCCCACTGTCCTCGTGTGTTTGAATGACGCAAAGCCGTGTTCTTCCGCGTTCCATATCCAAACCGTTGGCACCGCTCGCAAAATGCCCATTCATTTCACCCGAAACGGTGCGAAACGGACAATGAAGCGGCGCAATCCTAAGGATCGCTGATGATTGTCGTAAGGACCGGCCGAGCGCCTCGGTGCTCTGCAGCAGCTACAGGGTCGCGGCCTCAGACGAGGCGCGTTACTGCCGGGGAGGCCTGACCTAATAAATGATTGTGTTGAATACGTTTCGCTGGTTAGCTGCTGTGCATAGACCAGGGACAAGACCGATAATGTTGTCCCGGGAGGACCGCGATGCCGGTGCTTGAGGTTCGCCACGTTTCCAAGAACTTCGGGGCTATCCAGGCCCTGACCGACGTCACCTTCCAGGTGGAGCGAGGCGAAGTCGTTGGTCTGATGGGGGACAACGGCGCCGGCAAGTCGACCATAGTCAAGACCGTGGCCGGGAATTTTCCTCCGAGCGACGGCGAAATTGCAGTCGACGGCGAGGTGTGCCACTTCCACCAGCCCGTGCAGGCCCGCGCCAAGGGGATCGAAGTTGTTTACCAAGACCTAGCGCTCGCCGATAATTTGACGGCCGCGCAGAACGTTTTTCTGGGCCGCGAGATAAAGAAAGGCTTTTGGCCGATCAGGATTCTTGACAAGCAGGCGATGATCGATCGCTCGGCAGCGCTGTTCAAGGAGCTCAAATCGGAAACCCGGCCGCGCGACCTCGTCAGGAAGATGTCGGGTGGGCAGCGCCAGGCGGTCGCCATCGCGCGGACCCGGCTTTCAAATGCCAAGCTGGTGCTGATGGACGAACCGACGGCCGCCATCTCCGTGCGCCAGGTGGCGGAGGTACTCGAACTGATCCGACGCCTCAAAGCGCAAGGCGTCGGCGTCATGCTGATCAGTCACCGAATGCCTGACGTGTTCGCCGTGGCAGATCGCATTATCGTCCTCAGGCGGGGCTCGAAAGTTGCCGACAAGCCAGCCGACAAAACATCGCCCGAGGAAATCACTGGACTGATAACGGGGGCCATCCGTGGCGAATAGTGTTCAGGGGTCAGTTGGCGTTCAGGGCCCAGTCGAAGAGCATAGCCGGCCGGCCATGTCGGACTTCGTCCCGACCAAGGAAAAAACAGTTCTCCAACGTGTGATTTCAAGTCAGCCCTTCTGGGTGACGATCGCGCTCATCGCGCTCGTCATGTTGATGACTGCGATGGAGCCGAGCTTCGGCACCTCTGAAAACGTCGCCAATGTGACGCGCAATTTCGCACCTTTCGGTATCATGGCGCTCGGCATGACGATCGTCATCATCACCGGCGGCATCGATCTGTCGGTCGGCTCCGTCATGGGCCTTGTGGTCATCGTCGCCGGCCTGTTCCTAACCTGGCATTATCCCTGGTACGTCGCCTTCACCATGGGCCTTTTCTCCGGTCTGGCCTGCGGCGCGGTCAACGGATTCTTTGTCGCCTATATCGGGATGCCGTCCTTTGTGGTCACCCTCGGCATGCTGTCCGTCGCGCGTTCGCTTGCGGTCGTATTCTCGGCCAACCAGATGCTCTACCAGTTCGGGCCCGATGCTCCGATCGTGAAGGCGATCGGTCAGTGGAAATGGCCACGGCATGGTCCGGACAACTGGGCACCGCATTGGATACCAGAACTGTCGTCGCAATTCTGGACTATGGTGATCCTGGCCCTGATTGTCGGCTTCGTGTTCAACTTCACAGCCTGGGCCCGACATCTCTTCGCCATCGGCGGCAATGAGGAGGCGGCACGGCTCACCGGCGTTCCGGTCAACTGGATTAAATTCCAGGCCTATGTCTTCTCGGCTTTCACCGCCGCGCTCGCCTCGCTCCTGCTCCTCGGCTATAACGGCTCGGCCATCAACGCCATGGGCCAAGGCTATGAGCTGCGCGTTATCGCTGCGACAGTCATTGGCGGCGCCAGCCTCATGGGCGGCGCCGGCACGGCCTTCGGTGCGATCATCGGTTCGGCCTTCCTCGAGGTGATCAGGAACGCGCTGCTGATGGCCGGCATCGATTCAAACTGGCAGGGTGCCTTCGTCGGCGCCTTCATCGTTCTTGCGGTTCTCTTGGGCATGCAAACCGGCGGCAGATCGATTCTCGCCGCGTCGCTGGCAGTCTTGATGCCCAAAAAACGCCGCTAGAAACCCGCTGGCGGGAGGCTTGCGGGATCACACCAAGGAGGAGAACGTCACATGAAAAAACACCTGCTAACGGCCGCCCTCGCGCTTGGCGTAATGGTGCTGGCCGTTTCCGGCGCCCAGGCGAAATACACCTTCGCCCTCGTGCCGAAGAACATGAACAATCCTTTCTTCGATCAGGCACGCGACGGCTGCAAGAAAGCCGAGGCCGAATCGAATGGCGCCGTGGAGTGCATGTATATCGGCCCCGGCGAACATGGCGGCGGCGACGAGCAGGTACAGATCGTGCAGGATCTCGTGGCCAAGAAGGTGGACGGCATCGCCGTGTCGCCATCGAACGCCGCGGCGATGGCGGTTGCGCTGCAGGCCGCCAAGGATGCCGGCATCCCGGTCCTCACCTGGGACTCCGATCTCCTGCCCGAAAACAAGGATCTGCGCGTTGCCTATATCGGCACGCACAATTACGAGATCGGCGTGAACCTTGCCAAGCTTGTCATGCAGATCAAGCCAAAAGGCGGCACGATCTGCATCCAGTCGGGCGGCGCCGCGGCGGCCAACCACAATGAGCGCATGCAAGGCATTCGCGATACGCTTTCGGGCACCAAATCGGCAGCCTCGCCCGGGGATCGGGTGACCGGCCAGAACGGCTGGACCGAAATCGAAGGCTGCCCGCTCTACACCAACGATGATTTCCCGCTTTCGGTGCAACAGTTCGAGGATATCATGGCGAAAAACCCGAACCTCGACGCATTCGTCCCAACCGGCGGCTTCCCGCAGTTCATCCCCGATGCCAATCGCGCCGCCGTCGCACCGTACAAGGACAAGATCGCCTCGAAGGCTCTGGCCCTTGTCGTTGCCGACACGCTTCCGGTACAGATCGACCAGATGAAGGAAGGTTTCTCCCTTGGCCAGGTCGGCCAGCGGCCGTTCGAGATGGGCTACAAGACGATGATGGCGCTGAAGGACATGAAGGACGGCAAGGCTCCGCCGGCCGACCCCACCTACACGGGCCTCGATGTCTGCACTCCGGAGACAGCCGACACCTGCGTCGCCAAGTAGTGCTTTTGGGCGGGAGGAACTCCCGCCCTTTTCATAGGGGATCTCGATGCCGGAATTGTTCTCGCTCAAGGGCCGTGTCGCATTGGTCACGGGTGCCTCGCGTGGTCTTGGTTTTGCCATGGCCAAGGCACTTGCGGAAAACGGCGCGACGGTGATCGTCAATGCCCGCGACATGGCCGCCCTTTCCGCGGCCGCCGAACGGATCGGTGCAGAAGCCCTGCCGTTCGATGTCACCGACGCGGCGATCTCAAGGGCGTCGCTCGAAGGGATCGTCGAACGCCATGGCCGCCTCGACATTCTGGTCAACAACGCCGGCATCCAGCATCGGAAACCGCTGGTTGAATGGCAGGACGAGGATTTCGACCATGTGGTTGCCGTCAATCTGTCGGCTTGCTTCCGCATGATGCGCGACGCGGTGCGCCTGATGCTGCCAAACAAGTTCGGGCGCGTAATAAACACCGGATCGGTCGCAGCGATCCTTGGCCGTCCCACCATTCACGCCTATGTGGCGGCAAAGGCAGGGCTGCACGGGCTCACACGCTCCACCGCCGCTGAGCTGGGCCGTCACGGCATCACCGTCAACGCCATCGCCCCGGGCTATTTCGCCACCGAGCTCAATACCGCACTTATGAACGACGAGGCCTTCACCAAATGGGTCGAGGCACGAACCCCCGCGGGCCGCTGGGCCCAGCCTGAGGAGCTCGGCGGAGCCGTGGTGTTTCTCGCCTCCGACGCTGCCGCTTACGTCAACGGGCACGTGCTGGCGGTCGACGGCGGGCTATCGGTTTCCCTGTGATTTCAACCGGCGACACCGTGCCGGCAGGGCGTGCCTGCTAGCCGCCTGAAATGACGACTTGCTGCATGCGCTGCTGGCCCGGTCCCCTGCGCGGACGCCCGCGCCAGACGATTGGATGACGCGCCGTATTGCAGCCGCCGACTTTCGATTCGCGACGGGTTATTTCGACGTCGGGCGGCATCGATGCTTGATGCCGCCAATATTTCATTCCACACACCGGTCACGATGAAGGACGATATACGGGATCAGCGCCGGGTATTCGGGTGGGCCTTGCCCACCTCGATTGCCCTGCATCTGCTCATCGTCGCGCTTTTGTTGTTCGGACTGCCGGCAACGCTCTCGCGGCCAGGGAAGGAGCAGGCCATCGCGGTGGATATCGTGCCGCCGCCTAAGCCGCCGGAAAAAACCAAACCTCCGCCTTCCGCTGAACCGCCCAAGCCGGAAAAGCCGCAGCAAACAAAGGTCGAGACGCCGGCGAGCCGTGAGGCCGCCGCGCAGAGACCTGTCTTCCAATTCGGTGACAAGGACGCCGGTCCCCGGAAGTCTCTGGATGGCAACAGCGCGGAAGATGGTTCGGAACAACCGCCGGCGCCGCAAGATCCAGATAAGCAGGAGCTTGCGCAGCCAACTGCCGTGACAGCGGCCGAGGGGAAGGATCAGGCTGCGCAGCCGGCCGCGACCCAGCCACCGAAGCCAAACTCGACCGGTGTCGCCAAAGCGCAAAGGCCCTTGAAGCTTCAAGAAGCGAAGAGATTGTTCTCGAAAACAGCAACCGGTGATCCGGTAGCGACAACAGCCATGAGAAATGTGCCGCGTGCCGTGCGGATCGGCCAGCTCTGCAACACGGAGCTTGCACAGCAATTGGTGCACGCGTCGCCTCCCTATTTCCCAGACAGCTTGCTTGAGTATCGGCTGAAGGCCGGCACGGTCATGAACGTCGCCAGTGCGCCGTTCCCTGCAAACGGGAAGTGGTACGATCTGAGCTTTCGTTGCGAGGTCGATCCGGATGCGACGAAGGTCGTGGCGTTCGCCTTCCGTGTCGGAAATCCGGTGCCACGTAGCGAGTTGAAACGCCGCGGGCTCCCGGCCGAATAGCTAGCCAAGGCTGATCGCCGCCGCCCCAAGGTGGATGCCGGCCCGTCTTGGCAATCGCTGTGTCGAGGTTTAACTTACGTCAAGGGAGGGTTCGATGACTTCAAGTTTCAACGTTCACCATGCTGCCGGCTATGAACAGCTCATGGGCCGCTGGAGCCAAAAGCTCGCGCCCCTGTTCATCGATTTCGGGGGTCTCAAGGACGGCGAAAAGGTCCTCGACGTCGGTTGCGGCACCGGCAGCCTGACGTTCGCGCTGGTCAAGGCGGCAGATCTCAGCGAGGTCGCGGCGATCGACTTTTCAGCCGTTTTCGTCGAGGAGGCAATCCGCCGCAATACCGATCCGCGGATAAAAATTCAGCAGGCGGATGCCTGCGCCCTACCCTTTGAGGAGGGTGCGTTCGACCGCGCCCTGGCGCTGCTCGTGCTCCATTTCGTGCCCGAAGCCGGCAAGGCAGTCGCCGAGATGCGCCGTGTCGTGCGGCCGGGCGGCGTGGTCGCGGCGACGGTATGGGACCATCTCGGCGGCATGCCGGGGATGCGCATGATGGTCGACACGGTGGCGGTGCTCAGCGAAGGCGGACGCCAGCTGCGCGCCCGTTATTGCACGCAGCCGATGATGCAGCCGGGTGAAATGAAACGGACCTTTGTCGAGCAGGGTCTCCGCGAAGTTACGGAGACCGAGCTGATGATCCGCATGGACTATGAAAGCTTCGACGATTACTGGGCGCCGATTGCCGCCGGCGAAGGGCCGCTCGGCAAGTATGTGGCCACGCTCGACCCGGAAGAGCGGGCGCGCACCGACGCCGCCATGCGCGACGCCTACGAGGCCGGCCGGCCCGACGGCCCGAGGTCCTTTGCCAATGTCGCCTGGGCCTGCCGCGGTACCGTCGCCTGACGTCGGCGCTAATTAGCCGATCCCGTAGACCAGCCCGACGCGGCCGTCCGACAGCTGTTCGACCTTGCGCAGTTCGAGCCCACGACGATTCTTCGCCGTCCCAAACAGCGCCTTTCCTTCACCGGCGAGCAGGGGATAGACGATCAGCCTGAGTTCATCGACCAGCCCGGCATCAATAAGGCTCGCGGTAATTCGGGCGCCGCCCATAAGGTAAATGTCCTTGCCGGGCTGCTGCTTGAGGGCAGCGATGTCCTCGAAATTCCGCAAGAAGCGCGTCTTTGGCCAGGCCGCCGAAGTCATTGTGTTCGACAGCACATAATGCGGGGTCTGCGCGGCGAAGCGGGCCCATTCGAGCTCGGCCGGCTTCGGTAACTTGCCGGTCATCGGCAGCGGCTTGTCGGGCTCGTTCTGGATGGCGCTCCAGTAGCGCTCGTAGCCGGCGTACATGACGCTGCCAAGCAGGCAGGCGTCGATTTGCGGCGTCAGGCCGTATTCGTCAGACCACGCGTCGACCCAATCGGCATAACCCTCGGGCCCCTGCATCTTGCCGTCGACGGAAATTTTCATTCCAGTGATCAATTTACGCATGACTTCCTCCATCAGGCTTGCGGGACGCAAGCACGTTTGATCGGTTCATCGTTGCTTCGTGTGGCTGGCGGCGACCTCAGGGATGGCCGCCGCGAGTTACATCAGGCCGGCAGGCGGCGGTCGTATTCTTCCCGCAGGCGGCTCCAGCCGTCCCAGAATGAGGTCGGTGTCTCACCCGCCAGGCGGGCGGCCAGCAGGTCGAGGTGCATGTGCCAGCCGGCGGTGATGTTGAGCTGGATTGCACGTTCCGGCAGCCGGCGATGGACGACGGTGAGCAGCACATCGCTACCCTTCGCCTCCAGCAAGAAGGAGACGCCGCCGGTATTTCCCCAGGTGATGGAAAGCTTGCGCGGCGGATCGAGTTCGGTGATCCGGCCCTCCATCCGATGCTCTTCGGGAAAGCCCGCGGTGCGCTGGCCAGGCGGGTCGGTCAGCTCGTCGTTACGCCAGACGAACTTGAACGAGCTGCCCGCCTTCATTTCCATCTGGCCCGCTGCCATCCATTGCCGGCGCAGGTCACTCTCGGTGAGATAGGCCCAGACGCGCTCGATGGTGCCGGGCAAAAGGCGCTGGATGGTGAACGTGGCGGGCTCGCTCAGCGCGCCATAGGCGTCGATGGTTCTCATCTGGTTCATTGCTGGTCTCCTTCTTCAGAGTTGGGCGATTTCCTGGGCTCTTCCTGGGCTTTGCGTGCGTCCTCCTCGCGAAGGAGGCGTTCGAGAACATCGAGACGCCCGGTCCAGAAGCGCTCATAAAAGCTGAGCCACTGATGGGCGCTGGCCAGCGGTCCGGGGTCCAGACGACACAGATGCGTGCGGCCCCTCACCTCTCGACGAATAAGCCCTGCATTCTCCAGCGCCTTGATGTGCTTGGAGGCGGCCGCGAGCGACATCGCGAAGGGTTCCGCGAGTTGGCTTACCGTTTTCTCGCCATCGGCGAGATCGCGAAGCATGTGCCGGCGGGTGGCGTCGCCAAGGGCGTGAAAGACCGCGTCTATCTGAGGTATCTGTAATTCAACCATGTAGTTGAATATAGGCGCGCAGCTTCGGATATTCAACCGTTTGGTTGAATAATTTATGGAAAGTGCCGCGGGGCCGTTTGCGCCATCGAGCGTGTCGACGTGACAGGAGATACGGACGCGCCCGCGACAAGTAGGGACGAGGCCCCTATTTGCCGTCGAAGAAACTGTGGATCGCGGTTTCCAGCTTTTCGATAAGCTGAGGGTTGTGGCAGCTGCCAGCCCAGATCAGGGCGTTTAGCCTCATCTCTTTGTTGATAAAGCTCACTTTCCCAGAATCCAGCAGGTATTCCGCGATCTCGTAGTGCCGCCCCTTGATAGCCTCGATGAGCGCGTTGTTTCTCCCCGTCTTATCGGTCAGATTTACTTCCGCGCCATTCTCCACGAGCAACTTGACGACTTCGAGATGCCCGTTCTTCGCCGCCTCGATAAGAGCCGTTCTGCCGTAGTAGTCAGCTCGCGCGTTGATCTTTATCTGGGGGTGTCTCACTAGGACTGAGATACACGCGTAATGTCCCTTGGCCGACGCAAGGCTCAAGGGTGTGCTCTTCCACTTGTTTCTGGAATTCACGTCGATTTCCGGGTCTTCGATCAGCGCCTCCACCACGGCTGTGCGGTCATTGAGGGCTGAAAGGTGAAGTGCAGACCAGCCGCCGTCGTCCGACTGATTGATATCGGCGCCAGCCGCCAATTCCGATCGAACCGCCTCCGCATCGCCTTCTTCTGCCGCGACCAGCAGGGGCGACCAGTCTCTTGCCCCTTCGGCTTCCAAGCTGTTGGTCAACGCAGTCGCCTCCTCGGATAGTCCACAGAATACCACAGAATCCGCAACAGTGGGGCCGTCCTGTGTAGAGTTCACTGGAGTCCGTGGGTCACAGAGAGCTGTCGGCCCGAAGCGGAGGATCAGCGCTTCACGTCCGTCTCCTCACATTCTCCTGATATCGACTGGCTTTCGCGGCCATCCAGACTAGATAGAGCGTGCGCCGGGCGGAACGATGCAGAAGGACCTGAACATGCCTGAACAGATTACCCTGAATCGACCTGAACAAATCAGATTGAACGACGGCTCCGCCATTCCGCAAATCGGCCTCGGCGTGTGGCAGGTCGATCCAGCCATCACCGCCAAGGTGGTGCGCTGGGGAATCGAGGCCGGCTACAGACTGATCGACACCGCCGAAGGCTATCAGAACGAGGAAGGTGTCGGGCAGGCGATCCGCTCGGCCGGCGTGCCGAGAAACGAGTTGTTCATCACCTCGAAACTGCGCAACGGCGCGCATCAGCGCGACGCCGCCTTGCGCGCCTTCGACGAGACGATGAGCAAGCTCGGCATCGAGCAGATCGACCTGTTCCTGATCCATTGGCCGGTGCCCAGCCAGGACAGATATGTCGAGGCCTGGAATGCGCTGATCGAACTCAGGCAATCAGGCCGGATCAAGTCGATCGGCGTTTCGAATTTCAACGAGGACCATCTCGAACGGATCATCGGCGATACCGGCGTCACGCCGACCGTCAACCAGATCGAGCTCCACCCCCGCTTCCAGCAGCGTGACAAACGTGAATTCCATGACAGGCACAATATCCGCATCGAGAGCTGGAGCCCGTTGGGCAGCGGCCGGCTGTTGAGCGATCCGACGCTTGAAAGCATCGCCAGGAAACACGGCAAGTCGGTGGCGCAGACGATCGTCAGGTGGCACCTTCAGGAAGGGCTGATCGTCATTCCGAAGTCGATCCACCAGGACAGGATCGCCGCCAATTTCGATGTCTTCGATTTCGAGTTGGAAGCGAAGGACCTCGAGCTTATCCGGGGCATGGATTCGCCCGACGGCCGCACCGGCCCGAACCCCGCTACCGCCGCATTCCTGTTCTGAGGGCCGACAGTGAAGCTGCCGATCTCCCCCAAGCCGGACCAAGCGGGGGAGATGTCCGGCAGGACAGAGGGGGCGCTATCCCGCCGGCCTATGGAACTCTCCCGCTCATATTTCAACCCAGCGGGACCTCAGGCAGCCGGTCACTGACGGAAAAAAGCTGCAGGCTGCCGGGAAGACCTGCAAGCTCCATCTCGCCATGCTCTTCAAAGGCCAGGCCGGAACCGGCCACGAGATCACGAACCGTGCGCGACGCGATGATCTCGCCCGATCCGGCATCGTCGAGCAGATGCGATGCCAGCTGAATTGCAACACCGGTAAAGTCGTCTCCGCGCCTTTCGCATTCGCCAATATGAACTGCCGCGCGAACCTGAAGGTCTAACCTCTTCATTCGACGACGGACCGCGACCGCACATTGGATCGCCCGCGTTGGTCGCAGAAATACCGCGAGAAACCCGTTTCCGGTGCGGCTGATTTCCCGACCGTTAGCAAGATGCAATTCGTTGCGTATCTCGTCGTCGTGTCGCTGCATCAGATCGCGCCGCGCCCGGTCGCCAGCGTTGACGGGAGCCGGCGGCAGCCCGACGATTTCCATGTGCAGCACCGTCACAAGCACGCGCTCGCTCGACGTTGTCGGCAGCGAGCCGGTGACAAAAGCCTGGATCTCGTCGACCAGACGATCGGAATTCTCCCCCCAGATTACGTGATCACGGCCGGCAAGCTCAATGTATCTGGCGCCTTCGATACGCGTTGCCAGGTAGCGCCCCTCTTCCGGCTTTACCCAGCGGTCGCCCGCCGTCTGCACGATCAGTGTCGGAACGTGAACGGTTGGGAGAAGGGCGCGAACATCGATTTCAGTGCCCCAGCGCCAGAGCGCGACCGCGTCGGCAGGCGAGGCTGAATTCCTAAGATACGCGGCGAACCATTCTCTCTCGAAACTGTCATTCATCAGGCTGGGCGCGGCGTTGCTCATGTCGGCCGGCTCCCCCCACTGCCTCTCGACGGCGGTCAGATCTTCTTCTACCTGCTCGCTTGTCCTTGCCCAGGGATAATCCTGCGACCATCGCCCGCTGGCATAGGTTCCGTTGAGCACGAGAGCCGCTGTTCGTTCGGGATAGGTCGCCGCGAAAAGCATGCACATAGGCCCGCCTTCGGAGCTGCCGAACAGAACCGTTCGCTTCGATCCGACCGCATCCAACACCGCCCGCATGTCTTCCATCCGCTCTTCCAGCGTTGGCAAACCGACATTGCGATCGGACAGGCCGGTCCCTCGCTTGTCCATACGGATCAGGCGGGCAAAGGAACCGAGACGCCGGAGCACATGCGCCAGCCGCGGCGATGACCAGGCAAGGTCAAGGTTGGAGACCCACCCAGGCACATAAATCAGGTCGACCGGCCCGTCGCCGGTTACCTGATAAGCGATGTTGATTCCGGCCGATTTGACATAGTGGGTCGTGGGGCGCATCGGCTCGGCCCGTGACGTCGGCCGCTCACCGGTTCCGGCTGCCGATGTTGGCCGTGTCTGGGAAGGCGACATCGAGGCGGCTATCCGGGTGGCGGCTTGCGGCGTCATGCGGCGCGTCCGCAGGTCATCATAGAGTTGCCGGGTCTCCGGCTCGGGCTGCAAGCGGAGCTGCAGTTGCAGCACATCACGGCAGTGCTCATACTGTTTCAGCGCGAAGTTAAAGCGGCCCTGGGCGGCATAGGTCCGCATCAGGGCTCGGTGGATATCCTCCCGTAAGGGCTCCAAAGCCAGCAGGCGCACCGCGGCCCGCAGGCATGATGAAAGATCATTCGTTGCCGAATAGTGCGCAACGAGCTTCTCCAGCACGATGGTTGCGATTGCCCTCAATCGCTCGCGCTCCACTCGGAGCCAATCTTCGAACTGCTCTTCCTTCAGGCCGAACCCGTCGAGGAGGTCGCCACGATAGACGACGAGCGCCTGCTCGAGTTGCTCCGGCTCGGAGCCGGCGGCCAGCGCCTCGAACCGCGCGACGTCGAAATCAACATCGTCGAGATTGAGCGTAACGCTGTCGCCGTCGCTCAAAAACCTTTCGCCATCGGATGCGCCCATTCCTTTCCTTATGGCGGAAAGGGCCTGTCGAAGGTTCATCCGGGCCTGGGTTTCGCTGTTGCCGCCCCACAAAAGCGCGGCGAGCTTCTCGCGCGATTGGGAGTGTCCGGATTGCAGGGCCAAATAAGCCAGCATGGCGCGCGCCTTGCGGCTGAAGACCGGGGCCACCGCTCCTCCGGCAAAGTCAAAGCCGCCTAACAGACAGAGATGAGGGTGCGCCATCGGATCCGCCACAGCCACAGCTTCTTTGCGATCCTTTCCTGTACTTGCCTCTATTTCAACCATCATTTCGCCCGACCTGGTGTTTTTCACGAATCCTTCACGCTGGCTCCACCGCGTTTCTCACGGCGCAGGGACGACAAGTGTCGGTAGACCAGTATCTCAGGAGGACGCCGTGCTACCCCCGACGGAATGGCCCATCTGGCATGATGATCACAGGCAGGACCAGCAGCCGCGCGGCGGATTACTGCGCCACGACATTGCGCTCGCGCACTATCTTGAGAACCAGCGGGCCTGCCGGGCGTCAATGATCCAGAGGTTCGATTTCCGGGCCGCCGCGGCCAGCTTGCGCGCACTTTTGGCGAATACGGGTAGCTGTGGACATCGGCTCTTGGAGGTCTTGGGCATTCGGCCCTTTCATATCCCCGAGCCATCCACCAGCGGCACATCTTCGCCCTCCCAGGGGCTAGGCATCGATCCCTTGCTCAGATTGGCCGACGGCAGCGGCATCCAGCACTTCAGTTCGGGTTCGGCATATTCGACGATGCGGCCTGGCGAAGAATCCGAAGCGCGCCAGCCTTCGCTGCCGAACTGATCGGCGCGGGCCCAGTAAGCCATGTCGACCTCGGCCGGCCCCTGTTCGGACGGCCGAACCGTGACAAGGATTCTGCTGCCGTCCCTTGGCGCGCTCGACATGTGGCGCCACTGACCGGGCTCGTCCATTGCATTTCCTCCTGTAGTCTTCACCCCGCCGGATAGTCGCTTCGCGTACAGAAGCGGTCAACCGGAACTTGCCCCCCAAGACAGCAAAACTGGGCCAAGGGCAACGCCCTGCTCCGCCGCACCAAGGAACAAGTCATGGCACGCCGGGTTTGGGCAAGTTGTTGAAGGAAGCAAAATGAGACCAGCGCCGCGACCGATCCTTATAATTGTTGCATGGCAGGCCGCGCCTTTCGTTCGCAACCCGGTCCGGTCGCAATGAGGCAGGCCGGTTCCGATCGTTCCATCCCACCGAAGGAGGGCAAAGGCGGCATAGGCCGAGCGCTCGGCCTCGGCCTGATAACCGGGGCGGCCGACGACGATTGTTCCGCGATAGGCACCTATGCCAGCGCCGGCGCCCGTTTCGGACCCGACCTGCTGTGGACGGCTCCGGTGACCTTGCCGATGATGTACGCGGTCGTCTATCTGTCGTCGAAGCTTGGTCAGGTATCCGGGCGCGGATTGTTCCATGTCATCAAGGACTTTTACCCGCGGTGGCTGCTCTGGGCCGTGCTGTTGGGTGTGCTCGTCGGCAACACCATCGAGGCAGCGGCGGATCTCGGTGGAATGGCGGCGGCGATCAACATATTCGTGCCGCTTCCCATCCCGCTGATCGTGCTGTTCGTCGCCGCCCTCATCTTCGCCCTCCAGGTCTTCGGCTCCTATACTTTGATCCGCAACATCTTTCGCTGGCTGGCGCTGGCGCTGCTCGCCTATGTCGGTGCCGCCATTCTGGCCAAGCCGGACGCTGCGGCGGTGCTGCGCGGAACATTGCTTCCCAGGATCGAATTCAACCGTGAGTTCCTGTCGATCCTGGTCGCCATCATCGGAACGACGCTGTCCGCCTATCTCTACACATGGCAATCCAATGAGGAGGTCGAGGAGGAGATTGCCCAGGGGCGAACGACGCTCAGGGAAAGGAAGGGCGCCACCGACAGTGAACTCCGTCGCTCTCGCCGGGACATCCTCATCGGCATGATGTTTTCAAATCTCATCATGTATTTCATCATCCTGTCGACGGGTGCTACGCTCTACAAGACGGGCCACCACGATATCGACACGGCTGCGCAGGCGGCTGAGGCGCTGCGGCCGCTCGCCGGCCAGGCCGCAAGCGTTCTGTTCGCCGCAGGCTTGATCGGCGTCGGTTTCCTAGCGGTTCCTGTCATGACCACCGGCGCTGCCTATGATGTGGCGCAAGCCATTGGCTGGAAGAACAGCCTGCACGCCCGGGCTCGAGAGGCGCCCAAATTTTATCTCGCCATCGGATTTTTTACGGCGATCGCCGCCGGCCTGAACTTTCTCGGCTTCAATCCGATGAAAGCGCTGGTCTGGTCCGGCATCGTTCAAGGCTTCTCGACACCGCCCTTGCTGCTGCTCATCATGCTGATGACGAACAGCCGCAGGATCATGGGCGATCAGGTGAACAGCCACAGCACCAACATACTCGGTTGGGCAACGACCGCCGCCATCTTCTCGGCGACGATCGGCCTGGTAGCAACCTGGTTCATGTGATCCGGCGGAAGCAAAGCGACGCCGCCGGTGGGATTACCCGTTCCCGCTTGCGGATTGTCCCAGCTTTGCCGGTCTTGGAAATTCCACGACGTCACCCGTGGGCCGCTTGAATTGCGCCGCGACAATTGCATCGATCAGGAGATCCAGAGCCGCACAAGCCGTGCGGCTCGTCTCGTCGTCGCCGCTCAAATAATGGCAGGCGCGTTCGAGATGGAGATGTGCGCCGGCAAAGTCGCTTGTCATCGGCTTCTCCCTGTTGCTCGCCGGCCGGCAAGATGACCGCCTCGATTTACCTAAAAGCAAATATCCACAGCCGGATTTGAATCAAATTGGCCTGACTCACCGCAGCCCGAGGGACAAGCTACTGGCATGCCGTTGCATCGCTGGTGGATGCGCTGCGCCGGTGCGGTACGCCGCATGGAATGAACCAACTACGGCCGGTGTTCCGCAAACCCAGTTCGCTCATCGCCCTGCTTTTGAAATTTTCTCGCTCTTTTAATCCTACAAACTCTCTAGACTTACATACATCGCTAGACCCAAGATGTTAGAAAATTGAGCACTTGAGAGGAAGCCAGGAATGTCGAAGAAGCTCGTTGTGGGGCTGTCGGGAAACTTGACCCGGCCATCGAAGACCAAGGCGTTCGTCAGCCACATTGTCGGGCAGGCCGCCGAAAGCATCGGCGCGGCCTCGGCCGTCTTCGACATCGAGGATCTCGGCGCGTCCCTGCCGCAGGCAAGGCGCCTCGGCGACCTCGATCCGGCGGCGCGCAACATCGTCGAGCGGCTGCTGGGCGCTGACATCCTGGTGGCCGGCTCGCCGACTTTCAAAGGCAGCTATACCGGGCTTTTCAAGCACTTCTTCGACCTGCTCGATCCGTCATCGCTGAGGGGCAAGCCCGTCATCCTCGCCGCGACCGGTGGCGGCGAGCGTCATTCGCTGATCGTCGAGCACCAGCTGCGGCCATTGTTCGGCTTCTTCGAGGCGCTGACCGTGCCGACCGCGATCTACGCCTCCGACAAGGATTTTGCCAATGGCGTGCTGGTGTCGGAAGCCATCCACGCCCGCGCCCGGCAGGCGGTCGCCGAGGCATGCCGGGCAACCGGGGAGCCCTATCGCGTCGGCCTTGCCGCCTGAACGCACCACTGAACCGAGATCCCTCCCCGATCAATCCAGGAGCACGCCGCGATGACCCGATCCACCAAATCCAGGCAAATCAAACTGGGCGCCTTCCTGCCCGGCGGCGGACAGCACATCGCCGCCTGGCGCCACCCAGAGGCGCCGGCCGACGGCGCCACCAATTTCGAGTTCCACAAGCAGCTTGCCCTGACCGCCGAGCGCGGTCTGTTCGATGCCTATTTCCTCGCCGACAATCTGACCGTCGGGCTCGGCGCCCGCGAAGGCGGCAACGCCAAGATCGCCGGCTTCGAGCCGGTGACGCTGTTTGCAGCGCTGGCGCCGCTTACTACACATCTCGGCTTCATCGCCACTGCCTCGACCACCTACGAGGAGCCCTACACGCTCGCCCGCAAATTCGCCTCGCTCGATCATCTGTCGAATGGCCGGGCCGGCTGGAACGTCGTCACCTCGGCCGGCGACGAAACCGCGCGCAATTTCAATCGCGAGACCCAGCCTGCCCACGCCGAGCGCTATGCCCGCGCGCATGAGCATGTCGAGACGGTCAAGGCGCTGTGGGACAGCTGGGAGGACGACGCCTTCATCCGCGACAAGAAATCGGGGCGCTTCTACGACAAGGACAAGCTCCACGACATCGACCACAAGGGCCCGCATTTCAGCGTCAAGGGTCCACTCAACGTGCCACGCCCCGTGCAGGGGCACCCGGTGGTGGTGCAGGCGGGGCAATCGGAAGACGGCCGCAAGCTCGCCGCCCACTCGGCGGAAGTCATCTTCACCGCCCATCAGAACCTGGCGTCGGCGCAGGAATTCTATCGCGATATCAAGGCGCGCGTGGCGGCTTTTGGCCGCGATCCCGAACAGGTGCTGATCATGCCGGGCGTAGCACCTTTCGTCGGGCGTACCGAAGAAGAAGCGCGCGCCAAATACCAGCAACTGAACGACCTCATCATGCCGGAGGACGGCGTCGCCCTGCTCAACGGGCTGGCCGGTCAGACGCTCGACATCAGAGGCTATCCGCTCGATGGACCGCTACCGCCGAGTAAGGAAACCGAAGGCATGAAGAGCCGCCAGGCGCTGATCCGCCAGATTGCCGACGAGCACAACTTCACCATCCGCCAGCTCTATCAATGGGTGGCGACGGCCCGCGGCCATTACACCGTCATCGGCAGCGCCACGCAGGTCGCCGACCAGCTGGAGGAGTGGTTCGGCAACGAAGCCGCCGACGGCTTCAACATCCTGCCGCCCTGGCTGCCCGGCGGGCTCGACGACTTCGTCGAGCTGGTGATCCCCGAACTGCAGCGCCGCGGCCTGTTCCGCACCGCCTATGAAGGCAGGACACTGCGCGAGAACCTCGGCCTCAGGCGGCCGGAAAACCCGTGGACCGCTGCCCGCTCGGCCGTGCTGGCCGCCGAATAATTCCGAGAAGCCCACTACCCTCGAAGCGAGAGGCAAGACGATGACCTTGCAGCACATCGAACAGGCCGCCAGCCTCGGCACGCGTGACAGCACAACAAGCCTCGGCACGGACTTCCTACGCCTCGGCGGCCGGGCAGGCATCCGCTTCCTGTCGCGCTACGGCGTCCTCATTGCTTTCCTCGCAATCTGGCAAGTGTCGAGCAGCGCAGGGTGGGTCAACACGGCCGTGCTGCCGCCGATCGATACGATTGTCGCGGCGCTTTGGAAGGGGCTGGCCGGCGGCACCTTGCTCGGCGACATCGCCATCAGCCTGCAGCGCGCCGGTCTCGCCTTCGCGGCCGCCGTGCTGGTCGCCATCCCGCTTGGCCTGTTCATGGGCCAGGTGCGGGCGGTCGAAACCGCTCTCGATCCCATCCTGCAGGTCTTCCGCCAGACCTCGGCGCTGGCGCTCTATCCGGTGTTCATCCTGTTGCTTGGGCTCGGCGAAGCCTCCAAGGTGTTCGTCATTTTCTGGGCGACGCTGTTCCCGCTGCTGCTCAACACCATCGGCGGCGTCAAGCAGGTCGATCCGAAACTGCTGGAGATGGCCCGCGTCTACGGTGCCCGGCAGCTCACCGTCTTCCGCCGCGTCGTGCTGCCCGGCGCCGTGCCCTCGATCTTCGTGGGACTGAGGCTCAGCGCCACCACGGCGCTGCTGCTTTTGATCGCCTCTGAAATGATCGGCGCCAACAAGGGCATCGGCTTTCAGGTGATGAACGCGCAGTACAACTTCCAGATCCCGCTGATGTTTGCGGCAATCGTCATCCTCGCCGGCCTCGGCCTGATCGCCAACCAGGCGCTGGTCAGCCTGCAGCGGCGGCTCTGCCGCTGGAGCAATGCCGTCGACTGACCACCCGCCTTTACCAATCTCAACCAGGCCAGAACTCGAATCAGGAAAGACCCGGATAATGAAAATCACCCGCCGTTCCCTGCTTGCCGGCGCGCCCTTCGCCGCCGGCCTCCTCGCCGCCGGCCTGCCGCGCTTCGCCTTTGCCGAAGCGGCACCCGTCAAGTTCCGCTCCCTCGCAAGCCGCGGCAGCATCTCTCCGCATGAACTGGCCGACGAGCTCGGCTATTTCAAAGGCCTCGGTATCGAGGTCGAGAATGTCGGCTATTCCGGTGGCGGCCCGGAATCGTTGTTTGCGCTTGCCTCCGGCAGCGTCGATATCGGCTCGGCCGCGACCGCCGCCGTGATCAATTCGATTTCCGGCGGCAACGACTTCGTCGCCGTCTATCCGAGCAACGGCATCAACAGCAAGGTGCGAAGCGTCTTCTACGTGCTCGACGACAGCCCGATCAAATCGATCGCCGACATTGCTGGCAAGACCATCGCCGTCAACACGCTCGGCGCCCATCTCGACTACACCGTGCGCGAGGCACTGCACAGCGTCGGCCTGTCGCCGGACGCCGCCAATCTCGTCGTCGTGCCCGGACCGCAGCTCGAGCAGACCTTGCGCTCCCGCCAGGTCGACGTCGCGGCGCTCGGCTACTGGCAGGCGACGTTTGCCGGTGCGCTGGTCGACAATGGCGGCGTGCGCGGCGTGTTCAACGATACCGACGTGCTCGGCGAGCTGGCCGGCGGCTTCGTCGTGCTCAGGCGCGACTTCATCGCGGCGCATCCCGACGCCGCCCGCAACTTCGTCGAACAGTCCGCCCGCGCCTCCGACTGGTCGCTGCAGAACCCCGATGACGCGCGCAAGGTGCTCGCGACAATCCTCGACAAGCGCGGCGAAAACGGCGAGCTGGCGCGTTATTGGACCGGCTTTGGGCTGCGCCAGGGGGCCAAGGCAACCGATCGCGACATCGATTTCTGGGTCAGTGTGCTCGAGCGCGACGGCCGCCTGCCGAAGGGTAAGCTGAAGGCAGCGGATATCCTCTACCGGCCGGGCGAAACCAAGACCAACTGACAAGGCGAACCGGCAAAGACAATCAGCTGGGAGACGAGCCCGATGAGCGGCACAAACGGCTGTGAGGTCAGCATACGCGACCTGTCCAAATCCTTCAGCATCGGCGGGCGTTCGCTTGCCGTGCTGAGAACGCTCAACCTCGACATCCGCTCGGGTGAATGCCTTGTCATCGTCGGCGCCAGCGGGTCGGGCAAGACCACGCTGCTGCGCATCCTGGCCGGGCTGGAGGCCGCCGACAGCGGCGGCGTCGCCATCGACGGCAAGCCGGTGCACGGCGTCGGCGCCGAGCGCGCGGTGATTTTCCAGGAACCGCGCCTGCTGCCCTGGCTGACGGTGCTCGGCAATGTCGCCTTCGGCCTCGAAGTGCGCGGCCTGCCGAAGGCCGAGGCCGAGGAACGGGCGCGCTTCTACATCGCGCTCGTCGGCCTCGCCGAGTTCAGCGATGCTTACCCAAGGCAGCTGTCGGGCGGCATGGCGCAGCGCGTCGGCATCGCCCGCGCGCTGACCGTGCAGCCTGAAATCCTGCTGCTCGACGAGCCGCTGGGCGCGCTCGATGCCATGACCAAGATCGGCATGCAGGAGGAACTGGCGCGCATCTGGAGCGAGGAGAACGTCACCATGGTGATGGTGACCCACGACCTCGAGGAAGCGATCTACCTCGCCGACAGGGTGCTGATCCTGCCCAAGGAGAAAGGCGGCGCGGCGCGGCTGATCGACATCGACCTGCCCCGCCCGCGCGAGCGCAGCGAAAGCCGTTTCGTACGCTACCGCGAAAAACTGCTGCGCGAGTTCGGCCTACACTGACAAGGACCACCCACGCGATCTTGGGTTCCTCGCCCCGCGAAGCGGGGAGAGGTGTGTCGGGGGAGCCGCGCCCGGGAGGGGGCGTGCGTTTGGGGGCCGGCCCCCCCCCGCGTTGGGGGGACCGGGTTACCCCCCCCCCCCGGTGGGTTACCGGGGGGGGGAGGGGCGCG
>NZ_JBVVQF010000020.1:74078-134039 GCF_055811815.1 Mesorhizobium sp. WSM4836 | reverse complement strand
TTCCAGACGACCTGATCCCGATCGGATCCAGAATATTCATGCGCACGGCTCGCAACCTTCTGGGCTGATTGGCTCCCTGGTCTCCGCGACGGAGCTTCGCTCCTGCTCCGCCCATACATGACGAAGCTGAGAGCCTTCCTCGAATATTTTAAGAAAATTTGCGTCTGATTCTACAGGTTTAACCGACCGGTAACATTAACGCGCTTTAATCACACTCAGTTGTACCGGGTCTGTGCGGGTTAGTGCGATGCAATTCAGTGTTTTGAAGGCAAACGGACGCAATCTGGCGCGTGGCTGCGCCGTCCTCGTGATCGCAGGCGCCGCGGCGGGGTGTAGTTCCCAGGTGGCGCGGTTCAACAGCGTCGACGACGTGTTCACCGCCTCGACCAACAACCAGCGCGCTATCATCGACAAGCAGGATGCTGCCCAGCCCTATCCGGGCGATGTTGCGGCCGCCCCGGTCGACGGCAGCCACACCCAGTCGGTCAGCCGCTCAAGCCTCGAACCGGTCACCGCGCAGCAATTGCCACCGCCGGCTCCCGCCCTGGCGCCTGCCGCCCGCCCGGTGCGTACCGCTGCCGCGCCGGCCCTGGCGCCTGCCGCTCCTCGTGTCGACAGGACGGCAACCGGCACCGTAGCTCCGGCGGCAAGGCCGTTCAAGAACGCCGAGCCCGACGCGCCGCGCATGGCGACGGCCGCCGGCGCACCACATGCGACCGAGATCGTCGTCAAGGACGGCGAGACCATTTCCGGCCTGTCGCGGCGCTACGGCGTGCCGGCCGACGCCATCATGAAAGTCAACGGGCTGAGCGCGACCAAGGGGCTGAAGACCGGCCAGAAGCTCGTCATCCCGGCCTATGCGTATTCGAGCAACGGCGCCGCGCCGAAAGTCGCGGACGCCAAGCCAGCGAACGGCACCAGGCACGACCAGCCGGCCGACGCGCCGGAGAAGGTGGCCGTGCTGCCGCAGCAGCCGAAGCTCAGGGAAGGCAAGTCTGCCGCGCAGGTGGACGCCTCGGCTGCCGCGAGCCAGCCGAAGGATGGAAAGACCGCGGCGAAGGTGGCTTCGGCGACGGCTAAGCCGGCCGGTGCCGCCGGCACTTACACGGTTCAGCAAGGCGATACGCTGTCGGCCATCGCCAGAAAGACCGGCGTCGGCGTCGTCGCCTTGAAGCAGGCGAACGGCATGCAGGATGGACTGCTCAAGATCGGACAGACCCTGAAAGTGCCGGCAGGCGGAACCGCTGTCGTCGCCGGTGCGAAGCCGGCAAAGGTCGATCCGGTGACGACGGCCACCACCCAGCCGCCGGCCAAAACAACGCCGACGCAGACGCTCGCCTCCTACACGCCACCGAGGAAGGACGCGAAAGTCATCCAGCAGGCCGAGGACGACGATGCGGTGGCGCCGGACGCAACCGGCATCGGCAAGATGCGCTGGCCGGTGCGCGGCCGCGTGATTTCAAGCTTCGGCGGCGGCAAGGACGGCGTCGACATTGCCGTGCCCGAGGGGACGCCGGTCAAGGCGGCCGAAAACGGCGTCGTCATTTATGCCGGTGACGGCCTCAAGGAATTCGGCAACACGGTGCTGGTGCGGCACGAAAACGGTCTGGTCACCGTCTACGGCCACGCCAGCTCGATCGAGGTGCAGCGCGGCCAGAAGGTCAAGCGCGGCCAAGAAATCGCCCTGTCCGGCATGAGCGGCACCACCGACTCGCCGAAACTGCATTTCGAAGTGCGCAAGAACTCGGCGCCGGTCGATCCTTCGACCTATCTCGAATAGACGACGAAAAGCGATTTGCGGGCCACTTGACCTTCAGCCCGCCGAGGAAGTCCGCTCCGCAAGGTGCGGGCTTCTTCTGCTGTTAGTCCTTGAGCGGCTAATCCTTGAGCGACTTGCCGAGCCGGCCTGCCAGATCCTGGGTGAACTGCCAGGCGACGCGGCCCGAACGGCTGCCGCGCGTTGTCGACCATTCGAGCGCCTCGGCGCGCAGCGTCTCGGGATCGATGGCGAGATCGTGATGGCGGACATAGCCGTCGATCATGTCGAGATATTCGTCCTGCGAACATTTGTGGAAGCCAAGCCACAGTCCGAAGCGGTCCGACAGCGAAACCTTTTCCTCGACCGCTTCCGAAGGGTTGATCGCCGTCGAGCGCTCATTGTCGATCATGTCGCGCGGCAACAGATGCCGCCGGTTCGAGGTGGCATAGAAAATCACATTGGCCGGGCGGCCCTCGACGCCGCCTTCAAGCGCTGCCTTCAGCGATTTGTAGGAAGTGTCGTCGTGGTCGAATGACAGGTCGTCGCAAAACAGGATGAAGCGGAAGGGCGCGGCCTTCAGCAGGCCCATCAGCTTCGGCAGGGTGTCGATGTCTTCGCGATGGATCTCGATAAGCTTGAGCGGCAGGTCGAGCTTGGTGGAAGCGTTGACCGCGGCGTGCACCGCCTTGACCAGCGACGATTTGCCCATGCCCCGCGCGCCCCACAACAGCACGTTGTTGGCGGCATAGCCGGAGGCGAAGCGCTCGGTGTTGTCGACCAGTATGTCGCGGACGCGGTCGACGCCGCGGATCAGGCCGATGTCGACGCGGTTGACCTTGCGCACTGGCTCCAGATAGCCGGGATCGGCCTGCCAGACGAAGCAATCGGCCTCGCCGAGGTCGGTTTGCGGCACCGGCGGCGGCGCGAGGCGGGCGACCGCCTCGATCAGGCGGTCGAGCTTCTGGCTCAGGATATCGATGGTGCTGTCGGTCATCTCTTGTCTTTTTGTTTCGCATTCAGGACGGTGCGGCAGGCCAACCTACCTGATTTCAGCGGTTTCGAAACTCGTCCCAAGCATTTGTTCGGGCATGATCTTTTGCGAGAACCGAGGGTCGCTTTTCGGGATCACCGTCTAACACGGCTCAGCTGGCCGGAAAAGCAGCCGATTTGCCCGGCGGCGCAGTTGCATTGGCAACGTTACCGACTATATTCCGGCCAAATTTGGCGGGGCCGTCAAATTCCGCAAAAACCGTTTGGCGGCTGTTTTTCAAAATTCAGGAGTACCTCGATGTTCGTGACACCGGCATACGCCCAAGGCATCGGCGGGGACTCGTCCGCAATGTTTATCCAGATCGTGCCGTTTGCCCTGATTTTCGTGATCATGTATTTTCTGATCATCCGGCCGCAGCGCACGCAGTTGAAGAAGCGCGGCGAGATGCTGGCGGCGGTTCGCCGCGGCGACACCGTCGTTACCGGCGGCGGCCTGGTCGGCAAGGTAACCAAGGTGATCGACGACAACGAACTCGAGATAGACCTTGGCGGCGGCACCAAGGTGACGGCGCTGCGCTCGACGCTCGCCGACGTGCGCGTCAAGGGCGAGCCGGTGGCGAACCAGAACGCCAAGAAATAACGCTCAGGAGATAACCGGGCTTCGGGCGGCACGGTCCGCCAGCATCGGGCAACGCCATGCGGTTTTCGCGCCTCACCAAGATTCTTATCTGGCTGGCTGTTGCCGTCATAGTGGTCTTTGGCGTGATGCTTGGCGCGCTCGCTATGAAGCCGGACGGTACGCTCGACGACCTTCTTGCCTGGCTGCCGAAGCGGCAGACGAATTTCGACCGGCAAGGCGGTTCGCAGATACTGCTTGAGGTCGACAAGGACGGTCTGATCAAGCACCGGCTGGAGGCAGTGCGTGATGACGTTCGCTCGCTGCTGCGCGATGCCCGGATCGGCTATGCGGGGCTCGCCGCATCGGGTCGCGAGGTCAACGTCCGCATTTCGGATCCCGCTCAGGTCGATGCCGCCAAAACAGCCCTGAAAATATTCACCGATCCGGTTGCCGGGGCCAACCCGGTCGAGGAGATCGCGCTTGATGAGCCGGAACCCGGATTGCTCAAACTCGCGGTGACGGATGACGGCGTGAAACTGCGGACGTCGATGGCGCTGGTGCGCTCCATGGAAGTCGTCAGACTTCGGCTCAGCGACGGTGGCGTTTTCGAACCGATCGTGCAGCAGCAAGGCGATAACCGCATCCTGGCTCAGGTGCCTGGCTTGCAGACGCCGGTCCGGTTCAAGGAGATTCTCGGCCGCACCGGAAAGCTAACATTCCAGATGGTCGATACGTCGTGGCCTCTGCAGGATGCTTTCTGGTCCGTTACCGGCAAGACTGAAAATAGTTGAAGAACGCACGATAGCGCCTGGCGGCGGGCAGAATTAGAATGAGGCCGGAAATCAGCCAATTGACGCCGGAACCGATCCCGGCGGCGGCGCCAAATTGACTGTACCGCGCTCGACAATTGACGATGTGCAGGTTAAGGGCGAGCCGGTGGCGAACCAGAATGCCAAGAAATAACCCAATTGAAGGCGGAACGCAGCCGCTTGTACGCCTGAACGGACGATAGCCAATGCTTTACTTCTCGCGCTTCAAGATGATCCTGATCTGGCTGGCCGTGGCCGCCACAGTGGTCCTCGCTGCGCCCAACCTTTTTTCCGCCAGCACGCTGGCCAAGTTGCCCGACTGGGTGCCGAAGCGGCAGATGACGCTCGGGCTCGACTTGCAGGGCGGCTCGCATATCCTCCTCAGGATGGATCCGAACGATCTGATCAAGGATCGGCTGGAGACGACGCGCGACGAAATCAGGACGCTGCTGCGCGATGCCAAGATCGGCTATACCGGTCTTTCCGGAACGGGCCGCACGGTGCAGGTCCGCATCACTGATCCCGCACGGATCGACGCTGCCAAGACAGCCTTGAAACCGTTGACCAATCCGGTGGCCGCCGGCCTGTTCAGCGGCGGCTCGATCCAGGAGATGACGCTGGATGATTCCGAGCCCGGCCTGCTCAAATTTGCCGTCACCGATGCGGGGATCAAATATCGCACCTCGACGGCGCTGACGCAGGCGATCCAGGTTGTCGAGCGTCGCGTCAACGAACTCGGCACCACCGAGCCGATCGTGCAGCGGCAAGGCGAGGACCGCATCCTGGTCCAGGTGCCTGGTCTCCAAGACCCGCAGCGGCTGAAGGAAATTCTTGGCCAGACCGCAAAGCTGACCTTCCAGATGGTCGACCAATCGATGCCGGTGCAGGACGCGCTGAACGGCCGTCCGCCGCCGGGGTCCTCGGTGCTGTATTCGCAGGACGACCCGCCGGTTCCTTATCTGATCGAGAACCGCGTCATCGTTTCGGGCGAAAACCTCGTCGATGCCCAGGCGACGTTCAACTCCCAGACCAACGAGCCGGTTGTTTCGTTCCGCTTCGATTCAAAAGGCGCGCAGCGGTTCGGCCAGGCGACATCACAGAATGTCGGCAAACTGTTCGCCATCATCCTCGACAATCAGGTGATTTCGGCACCGCAGATCCGTGAACCGATCCCCGGCGGTACCGGCCAGATATCGGGAAATTTCACCGCTGAGAGCGCCAACGATCTCGCCGTGCTGCTGCGCGCCGGCGCCTTGCCGGCGACGCTGACGGTGATCGAAGAGCGCACGGTGGGGCCGGGACTTGGCCAGGATTCCATTCATGCCGGCAAGGTCGCCGGCGTGATCGGATCGATCCTGGTGGTGGCGTTCATGTTCGTCGCCTACGGTTTCCTCGGCTTCCTCGCCAATATCGCGCTGGCGGTGCATGTGGCGATGATCGTCGGGCTGCTGTCGCTGCTTGGCGCGACGCTGACCCTGCCCGGTATCGCCGGTATCGTGCTGACCATCGGCATGGCGGTCGATTCGAACGTCCTTATCTATGAACGCATCCGCGAGGAGCGACGTGCCGGCCGCTCGGTCATCCAGGCGATCGATACCGGTTTTAGCAAGGCGCTGGCGACCATCGTGGATTCCAACGTGACCTCGCTGATCGCGACCGTGGTGCTGTTCTGGCTCGGAACGGGGCCGGTGAAGGGCTTTGCCGTCACCTACGCCATCGGTATCCTGACCACGGTCTTCACCGCCTTCACCTTCACCCGTTTGCTGGTGTCGATCTGGCTTCGCCGCGCCCGTCCGAAGGAGTTGCCACGGGCGCCGGTGACCTTCATTCCGCCCGGAACGAGAATTCCGTTCATGGGCATCCGCCGTTGGACCTTTGCGTTGTCGAGCGTGCTTTCGATCCTGTCGGTCGTCGGCTTCATGACCATCGACATCAATTATGGCATCGATTTCAAGGGCGGCTCCCTGATCGAGGTCCAGTCCAAGACCGGCAATGCCGACCTCGCCGACATCCGCGGCAGGCTGACGGAACTCAATATCGGCGAGGTGCAGGTTCAGCAGTTCGGCGAGCCGAACGACGTGCTGATCCGCGTCGGTACGCAAGAGGGCGGCGAGAACGCCGAGCAGACCGTCATCGACAAGGTGCGCGGCGAGCTGCAGGACCAGTATGATTTTCGCCGCGTCGAAGTGGTCGGGCCGACGGTCTCGGGCGAGCTCGCCAAGCAAGGCACCATCGCCATGCTTGTCGCGCTGCTCGGCATCCTGATCTATGTCTGGTTCCGCTTCGAATGGCAGTTCGCGGTCGGCGCCATCATTGCGACGGTGCACGACGTGGTCATGACGATCGGCTTCTTCGTCCTCACAGGGCTGGAATTCAACCAGTCGTCGCTGGCGGCGATCCTCACCATCATCGGTTATTCGCTCAACGACACGATCGTCGTCTATGACCGTGTTCGCGAAGATCTGCGAAAATACAAACGAATGCCGCTGCCGCAATTGCTGAACAACGCCATCAACGAGACCCTGTCGAGAACGACGCTGACCTCGGTGACGACGATCCTGGCGCTGCTGGCGCTGGTGCTGTTCGGTGGCGAGGTGATCCGCTCGTTCACCATGGCCATGCTGTTCGGCGTCGTGTTCGGCACCTATTCGTCGATCTTTATCGCCGCGCCACTGCTTATCCTGTTCAAGCTGCGGCCGCAGGCCACAGCGTCCGATGAGGAAAAGCCGGTGGGCGGCGGCAAAGCCATAGCCACCTGACGGCTTGCCTCAAAAGTGGCCAAGGGCATTGTCATCCGCGAGGCGCATTTCCCCGGCCGCGCACCGATCGAAGCTTACGGCAATGGCGGCTTCCGCTTTGCCGACATGTCGCATCGCGGCTCGCTGCTGTGCCTGCCTTCTGGCATCTATGGCTGGGAGCCGGCGGATCCGTTGGCGCTGACGGCAGGGGATTTCGCCAAGCTGTTCAACGAGGCCGCCAAGGTCGAGATCCTGCTGGTCGGCAGCGGTGAGGATCTGAGGCCGTTGCCTGCAGCGCTGCGTGCCGCGCTGAAGGAAGCGGGCATTTCCGCCGATCCGATGTCGACCGGGGCGGCGGTGCGGACCTATAATGTGCTGCTGGCGGAAGACCGCGCCGTGGCCGCAGCGCTCATCGCCGTCGACTGACGTGGCCGAAAACACCAAAGTCGTCATGGAGACGGCGCGTGCCGCCGACCATGACCGCTATCTCAGCGCACTCTACGCGCCCGAAGACAAGCGGGACGCGCTGTTTTCGCTCTATGCATTCAACGCCGAAATCGCCGGCATTCGCGATCGGATCCGCGAAGCGCTGCCGGGCGAGGTCCGGCTGCAATGGTGGCGCGATGTCATCGCCGCCGAAGAGGATGACGCAGAGATTGGCCATCCCGTGGCGGACGCGCTGAGGGCGACTATTTCCGCTCACCGCCTGCCCAAGGCCGCTTTCGACAACATGCTCGAAGCGCGCATCTTCGATCTCTATGACGACCCGATGCCGTCGCGCACCGATCTCGAAGGCTATTGCGGCGAGACTGCCGCAGCACTCATCCAGCTTGCGGCGATGGTGCTCGACCCGGGCGAAGCACCACGCTTTGCCGAACTTGCCGGCAGGGCAGGGTGTGCGCAGGCGATGACCGGTCTCCTGCTTCTGCTGCCGCTACATCGCAAGCGCGGGCAATGCTTTGTTCCGGCCGACATCTTGGCCGCGGCAGGAACATCGCCGCAAGAGTTCGTTACAGGCGACGGCGGGCCTGGAGCGCAACGCGCTGTCGCCGCGATGATCGCGCTGGCACGCGAGCATCTTTCCGCTTTCAAGCGGGGGGCGTTCGCTCTGCCGGTTTCGCTGCGCCCGGCCTTTCTGCCACTGGCTCTGACGGGCGCCTATCTCGGCAAGATGGAGACTCGACGCTCGCCCCTCAACGATGTGGTCCGGCTCTCGGCCCTGCGTCGGCATTGGCTCTTGTTTCGGCGCGCGACGCAAGGCTGGCCGGCGGTATGAAGGCTGCTGGCACAACCTCAGCGCAAGACTTTCACTCTTGCAATTGCCTGCTCCAGCGGAACATCAGGCCTTGTGTCCTCGATCGAGGCCTTCACGCGCGCCCGAATCGAGGCCATGCGCTCGGCATGTTCTTCCTCTTCGCGCTGGAAGGCACGAAGTGCGGCGCGGATGACCTCGCTCGCCGATCCGTAGGAGCCGTCCTCGACCTTTTCCCGGATCATACGCGCCATGGCGGGCGTTACGGTGACGGACAGTTTCTCAGCGGATTCCATGGGATTTCGGCCTCGCGACACAAAGTAGGATATTATCCTACTTCTCCGCCGCGAAATCCGCAAGAACTGAGATCGGCACTATTCCGCAGCTTCCGCTAGGGAAGGCGGCCCAAGCCATTCGCGGCAGTCGGCGAGCGCGCGCGACGTCACCGCGTGCCGCTTGGCGACCGTCTTGTCCTTGCCGCGCAGTCGCTTGCCTTCGATCTTTGGCGCGTCCACGGGCGGGAACAGGCCGAAATTGACGTTCATCGGCTGGAAAGAGCGCTTCCCCGGCTCATCGTCGGAGACAATATGACCGCCGGTGATGTGGTTGAGAAGCGCGCCGAAAGCGGTGGTCAAGGGCGGCAGCGACGGCGCATGGCCAAGCCTTTCGGCGGCGGCGAAGCGCCCGGCAAGCAAGCCGATGGCTGCGCTCTCGACATAGCCCTCGCAGCCGGTGATCTGGCCGGCAAAACGCAGGCCGGGTCGCGACTTCAACTGCAGCGAAGCGTCGAGCAGCGTCGGCGAATTGATGTAGGTGTTGCGGTGCAGGCCGCCGAGGCGGGCGAATTCGGCGTTTTCCAGCCCGGGGATGGTGCGGAAAATGCGCACCTGCTCGGCGTGCTTCAGCTTGGTCTGGAAGCCGACCATGTTGTAGAGCGTGCCCAGCGCGTTGTCCTGGCGGAGCTGGACGACAGCGTAGGCCTTTACGGACGGATTGTGCGCATTGGTCAGCCCCATCGGCTTCATCGGCCCATAGCGCAATGTCTCGACGCCACGCTCGGCCATCACCTCGATCGGCAGGCAGCCGTCGAAATAGGGCGTGCCTTCCCACTGCTTGAACTCGGTTTTCTGGCCGTCGACCAGAGCCTGCACGAAGGCAAGGTACTGCTCCTTGTCCATCGGGCAGTTGATGTAATCCTTGCCGGTTCCGCCGGGGCCGACCTTGTCATAGCGCGACTGGAACCAGCAGATGTCCATGTCGATCGTGTCGAAATGGACGATCGGCGCGATGGCATCGAAAAAGGCGAGCGCGGCGGCGCCGGTGACTTCCGCGATCGATTGGGCGAGTGAAGGCGCTGTCAGCGGACCGGTGGCGATAATCGCCTGGTCCCAGTCCGCCGGCGGCAGGCCGCGCACTTCCTCGCGCCGGATGGTAATGAGCGGATGCGCTTCGAGCTTCCTGGTGACCGCTTCGGAAAATCCGTCGCGGTCGACGGCGAGCGCACCGCCGGCCGGCACCTGATGCGCATCGCCGGCGCTCATGATCAGTGAACCGGCCAGCCGCATTTCGGCGTGCAGCAGGCCGACGGCATTGGTTTGCGCATCATCGGAGCGGAAGGAATTGGAACAGACGAGCTCGGCCAGCCCGTCGGTCTTGTGCGCATCGGTGCCGCGGACGGGACGCATTTCGTGCAGGACAACGGGAACGCCGGCTTGAGCCGCCTGCCAGGCGGCCTCGGAGCCGGCAAGACCGCCGCCGATGACGTGAATGGAATTCTTGTTCATGAGCGCCGAAATAATCCCTTGGCGCGGCGATTGCAATTACACGAATCAGCCGCGCTGTTGCCGCCACGCGCTGCAATAGTCTACTATCGCGAATGGGCGGGAGTCTCGGGGTCTTTGCCAGAGCGACATTTCTGACAGTCGTGATCGCCGTGGGCGGATCAGCGGCGGCCGGCGAACTGGCCGCGACGGCTTCCAAGCGGATCCCCATATGCCATGGTTACGGTTGCAACTATCGCACAATGCTGGCGCTTGGCCCCAGTGACGGTGCGCGTTTCAGCTCTATCCTGCGTGCGGGCGCCGGTTCACCTCAGGCCGAGCGTTCCGCTATTTCGAAGGCGGTCCGCTATTTCGAACAGCGCATTTTCCAGGCAATCGGCATTCGTGACCAGCCGCAGTCAGAATTCGGTGCATCACGCATCAGGGGCCAAATGGATTGTGTCGACGAATCGACCAATACGCATGCGTTGCTGGTCTATCTTGCCGAGCGAAAACTGCTCAGGTTTCACAAGGTCGAAGACAAGGCCTCGCGAGGCCTGTTTGTCGACGGGCGCTATCCGCATTGGACGGCGGTGATCAGCGACCGCGGCGGTACGGAATGGGTGGTGGATTCCTGGTATGCGCCGATGGGCGGCGCGCCGGACATCTTTCCGCTGAGCCAGTGGAGGGAACGGGGCGTGCTGAAAAGCGGGGCGCTGGACTGACGATAGGGGCCGTCTCGCAAATACGGCTCTTCCCAAAGCAGCTTCGGAGTGCCTAGACCCCAAAACAACAACACCCGCCGGGGGAGGAGGTCCGGCGGGTGTCGTTTTGTTGGCCGATCCTCGGGAGGAGGTGAAGATCGACCGTATTCGCCATCGCCGGGGAGGAGGTCGGCTTTGACGAAATCTCTTTCGCCAGTTTTAAAAGGGGCGAAACCCTTTTGGAGAACAACGCCCGCCGGGGGAGGAGGTCCGGCGGGCGCCGTTTTTGTGGTCAACCCTCGGGAGGAGCTGAAGGTTGACCGTATCCGTCAGGGTCGGGGAGGAGGTCGACCCTGGCGAAATCTTGTGGTTAGATCGCCCTGCGAGCGACCATCTTGATCTCGTCGCGGACGATGCCGAGATCGTTGAGCTGCCGGTTCGACAGGCGACCCAGCTCGGTAACCGTCTCGCGGTAGACGCGCCAGTTACGATAGTTGCGGATCAGGTTCATTGTCGTTCTCTTTTCAAAACTGATCGGACCATTTGCGGCCCGAAGGATTAGACCGCCTTGCGGGCGACGTAGTGAATGTCGCTGCGGCTGATGCCGAGATCGGTCAGTTCACGGGTGCTCAGGCGGCTCAGCTCGGACACGGTGTCCCTGTAGCGGCGCCAGTTGCGATAATTGCGGATCAGGTTCATGGTAGTCTCGTTTCGTCTTTCTTTCGGATCATTCCGTCTTTGTGTGCACCATGAAAATAGGTGGGGTCATATCGATTTAAAAGCGCTATTGGTGCATGGCAGCAATGCAAATTGTGCAATGCAACATTAACGCGCGTCCGGTTCCGCCAAAATCGGAAAATGCCGTAAGATCAAACGCTTGGGCGGACGAGCTAAAAAAGGACCAAGCAAGGGGGAGGGGCATGGCGAGTTATTCGTCACGGGTCAGGTCGGATATCGCACGATGGCAGCAGGCCGGCCTGATCGACGCGCCGACAGCCGAGGCGCTAACGCGCGACGTCGAGGCCAGCGAACGCAAATCGCTGAGCTTCGGCTCGGTCCTGGCGATGATGGCGGCGCTCCTGTTCGGCGCGGCTATCCTGATCTTCATCGCCGCCAACTGGGAAGTCATCCCGCGGCTGGTGCGGGTCGCAGCACTTTTTGCGGTTATCCTTGCCGGCTATGTCGGCGGCGCGGTGCTGAAGATGCGCGACCATGCGGCAATCGGCGAGGCGCTGTGGATCGTCGCGGCAGCGGCATTCGGCGGTTCGATCGCGCTGATCGGCCAGATGTATCATTTGTCGGGCGACGAGGCCTCTGCCTTGATCACCTGGGGCGCCGGCACGGCGCTGGCGGCGATGGCGCTGCGCTCAAACCCGCTGACCGTCGCAGCCGTCGGCATTGCCGATGCCTGGCTGTTCCTGAGAGGGTTCGACTACTTCCGGCGCACGGAATTTCCGCATCTCTTCGTGGTCATGGCGCTGGTGCTGTTCGCCGTTTCGTTCTGGACACGCAGCCAGGCGGCGCGCCACCTGATCATCCTGTCGGTCCTCTTTTACCTCGTGCTGTTGGTCATGGAATACGAGACGCTGCAAGTCGCCATCCCGCTCGTTGTCGCGTCGGTGCTGCTTTTTAGCGCGGCGATTTTTGCGGCCGGGCCGGTCGACAGGGTCTTGCAACTGGGCGGCAGGCTGCCCTTGCACGCGCTGATCGGCTTTCTCACCGGCCTGGCGATGATCCAGTTCGAACTGGCGGATGAAAGCAGCTACAATAGCGGCTTCGCCATTGCCTCGGCTGTTGCGCTGGCCGGCATCGTCGCGGCAATCGTGCTGGGCGGCCGCGAGAGCCGGGGACTGCGCTGGGTTGCCTATGCGGGCTTCGCCTTCGAACTCGCCATCATCTATGTGGTGATGCTGCAGTCAATGCTCGACACGGCAGGTTTCTTCCTCGCGGCGGCGGTGCTTCTCGCCTTCCTTGCTTTCATTATCATCCGCATAGAAAAGCGCATGAACACCCCGGACGTGACGGGAGCGGCAGCATGATGACCGGCAAAAGACTGATCATCTCGGCGGTAGTGCTGGCGCTCGTCCAGATCGGCTTCCTGAGCTGGATCATCGCCGGACGCGCGGCGATTCTGCGCGATGGCAAGCAGGTTCTGCTCAAGGTCGAGCCGATCGATCCGCGCGATCTCTTGCGCGGTGACTACATTCTGCTCGGCTACGACATTTCGCGCATACCGGTGAAGCTGATCGGCAACATTCCGGCCGGCAAGCTTTCCAGCGAGGAAACGTCAATCGTGGTCAGGCTGAAACAGGGTGTCGATGGCTATTGGTGGCCGACCGCGGCTTGGTTCGGGCAAGCGCCGGTGCCGGCAGCATCCGATGAAGCCGATATCGTCGGACACGTCTCCGAGGGCTGGGATATCAGCCAGGGAGCAACGACGATCGCGCCGGAGTACGGCATCGAGCGCTTCTATCTGCCGGAAGGCGAGGGGATGGCGATCCAGAACGACATGCGGGTGCGGCCGTTCGGCATCCGTGTCGCGATTGCCAAAGACGGCACGGCGCAGATCAAGGCGCTGGTGGATGGCGACAAGACGCTGTTCGAGGAGCCGCTTTATTAGTCCTCCTTCGCCAAGGCTTCGGAGGATTGCCTTCGTCTGTCGAGTTGGCTCAGGTGGCCTGCCACCCGAAGCTCGAAGAGCGAAGGGTGGTGCGGATGAAGGGACTCGAACCCCCACGCCTTTCGGCACTGGAACCTAAATCCAGGGCGTCTACCAATTCCGCCACATCCGCATTGCCCGGCCAATCCCATGTAGCCATCATTCTGTCAATGTCAGAGGCGATATCGGCATCATTGGCCGGAATGCAAAGATGGTTGAAAATCAGCGTCGCCTGTGACAAAAGGCGTGTCGAATGTGACGGGACGCGACGATCCGCTTCTGCAGAATGTGATAAGAAGTAGGAAAAACAAAGACTTATTCACATTTTGGAGCGTATTTCTGGAGGATTTGTGCCGCGTTGGGCGGACAGATCGCCAAGTCCCGCACCAAAAGCCATTCCCGGCAAGATCATACCGGCAGGCTGTAAACGGCAGGGGCCGTTTGACGGCCTCATTGGTGGAAACAAAGGTTTTATGATGCAGGTCACCGAAACGCTCAACTCCGGTCTCAAGCGCGAGATCAAGATCACCGTGTCGGCCGGTGACATGGAAGCCAAGCTGATGGCGCGGCTCTCCGATGCCAGGAACAAGGTCCGCATCAACGGCTTCCGCCCCGGCAAGGTGCCGGTGCAGCATCTGCGCAAGGTCTACGGCAAATCGTTCATGGCCGAAGTGGTCAACGAGATCCTCAACGATTCGACCCGTTCGATCATCACCGGGCGCGGCGAAAAGGCCGCCATGCAGCCCGAAGTGATCATGACCGAGGACGAGAAGGAGGCCGAGAAGATCCTGGCCGGCGGCGCTGATTTCGAGTTCCGCCTGAACTATGAGGTCATTCCGCCGATCGAGATCAAGGATTTCTCCGACATCAAGGTGACGCGCCAGGTGTTTGACGTGCCGGATGAAGAGATCGACGAGCAGGTCAAGCGTGTCGCTGAATCCGCCCGCACCTACGAGCCGAAGACCGGCAAGGCCGCCGAGGGCGACCGGGTGACCATCGATTATGTCGGCAAGATCGACGGCGAAGCCTTCAGCGGCGGCGCCGGCACCGATCAACCGCTGGTGCTTGGCTCGAAGGAATTCATCCCCGGCTTCGAGGACCAGCTGGTCGGCAGCAAGGCTGGCGACGAGAAGCAGATCACGGTCACCTTCCCGGAAAACTACCAGGCGGCGCATCTGGCCGGCAAGGAAGCCACTTTTGACGTGACGGTCAAGGAAGTGTCGAAGCCCGGCGCGCTTGAGATCAACGACGAGATGGCCAAGAATCTCGGCCTGGAATCGCTGGAGCGCCTGCGCGAGGTGGTGCGCGGTCAGATCGAGAATCAGTTCGGTTCGATAACGCGCCAGAAGGTCAAGCGGCAGTTGCTCGACCAACTCGACGCTGCCTACTCGTTTGAGGCGCCGTCCAAGCTCGTCGAGGCCGAGTTCAACAACATCTGGAACCAGGTCAATCGCGATCTCGAAGCCGCCGGGCGCACCTTTGCCGACGAAGAGACGACGGAAGAAGAAGCGCGTGCCGAATATATGCGGCTTGCCGAGCGCCGCGTGCGTCTCGGCCTGGTTCTCGCCGAAATCGGCGAGAAGGCAGGCGTCACGGTGACGGACGAGGAACTGCAGCGCGGCCTGTTCGAGCAGGTGCGTCGCTATCCGGCCAACCAGCAGCAGGAAGCCTTCGAATTCTATCGCAACAATCCCGAAGCCCTGAACACGTTGCGCGCGCCCATGTTCGAAGAGAAGGTGGTCGACCATCTGCTCGGCCAGATCTCGGTCACGGACGTGAAGGTCGGCAAGGAAGAGCTGCTGGCCGACGACGAGGATACGGGGACGAGCAAGGCGAAGCCGGCGAAGAAGGCGGCTGCGAAAAAGGCCGACGCCAAGAAGGCCGACGACGACGCTGAAGAGCCCAAGAAAAAGGCCGCTCAGAAGAAGAAGGCCCTCAAGGACGCTGAATAACGTCCTTGCTGAATTCCGAAAGGCCGCCTTCTCGAGGCGGCCTTTTTCGTTGTGGCGCAGACGTAACGGATTTCACGCATCTGGCGGTCGAGGTAGCGATACGAAGCTTTGATGATTATGTGCGCTGGGTTGCGGATCGCAGCGGTTGTTGGAGGTCTCGTTGAGACAGTTCCTCGGTATCGGAAGCGTGGTGGCGGCGGCGTTCCTGCTTGCGTCGGTCTGCGGCATCGCCCAGGCTGATACGGTCCTCGACAACTGGCAGTTCGACAAAAGCAGCGATGGCCTTGTCACCGCCTCGCTTTACGCTACCAACAAGCTCATCACCGGCGGCGGCGCATTAAGCTACAGCCCGGTTTTGACGATCGCCTGCCGGACCGCCGGCGAACCGCGTTGGAGCGAATGGCTGCAGCTGAGCGACACCGTTTCCGCCAGCCGAACCATCGCCATGTCGGTGACTGTCGGCCAATCCGGCAAGCTCAACGAAAGCTGGTCGGTCGGCCCGCGCGGCAGGATGCTGGTCCGCGACGGCGCCGACGGAGTCAGGCGACTGATCTCCGCGGACCGGCTGCTGCTGTCCTGGCGGTTTGGGCTGCTGTCGGGGCGCGGCGAAGCGAACTTCGACCTTACCGGCCTTGAAGAGGCGGTCGGCCGGATCGCTGCCACCTGCAACACCAAATTGCCTTGAGCAGATTGTCCGTATTAAACCTTTGCATGGCCGAACTCTACCTGCCGGCCGGGTTCTGTGGTATGTAGGTGCCGCAACTCAAGGCAGTGGATATCCGTTCTGCCATTCAAGAACGCATACCAGCGATGCAGGTCAGCCAGGGCAAATTGGCGATCAGGGAGGAAATGCCATGCGTGCAATCGCATTTTTCGCCGTCGTGTCCGTCGCGACGTTCATTACCAATCAGTCCCAGGCACAGGATGCCGCCGCGGGTGAGAAGGTATTCGCCAAATGCAAGGTCTGCCACGTCGCGGACAAGGATCAGAACAAGGTCGGTCCGTCGTTGAACGGCGTCATCGGCCGGACCGCCGGCACGCATCCGGGGTTCAGCTATTCGAAAGCCATGGTCGAGGCGGGTAAATCCGGCGTCAAATGGGATGAGGCCACGTTGACGACCTATCTTCGCGATCCCAAGGCGATGGTCAAAGGAACGAAGATGGCGTTTCCCGGCCTCAAGAAAGACGAGGACATTGCCAACGTCATCGCCTATCTGAAGCAATTCTCCAAATAGCCCGTCTCTTCCGCCGGATATTGATATCGAAACAGGTCGAGGCATAGCCTCGGCCGCAATCTGCCGGCAGTGTCGGTGGGGAGAGCGGCTCGTTGCAAAAAAGACATTGGCCGGCTAGGCTGCGGTTCCCATCGGTGGTCGTCCTGAATGTCGACTGAAGAAAGCCGTCTCAAGGATACCGGCCTCCGCCTCTCGGAGGCGACGGCGGGTGATTTCTTTGCGCTTTTGAAACCACGGGTCATGGCGCTTGCCGTGTTTACTGCCTTCGTCGGCCTGATGATGGCGCCCGGCGTGATGAATCCCATTATCGCCGTAATTGCCATCGGCGCAATCGCGGTTGGAGCGGGAGCCGCCGGCGCGCTCAATATGTGGTACGACGCAGATATAGACGCCTTGATGTCTCGCACGTCCAAGCGACCAATTCCGTCCGGCCGCGTCACGCCTGGCGAAGCTCTCAGCTTCGGTCTGGTGCTTTCCGCACTGTCGGTCATGACGCTCGGCGTGCTGGTGGGGTGGCTTGCCGCATCATTGTTGGCGTTCACCATCTTTTTCTATGTCGTTGTCTACACAATGTGGCTGAAGCGCTCGACGCCACAGAACATCGTCATCGGCGGCGCGGCAGGCGCCCTTCCTCCGGTGATCGGGTGGGCGGCTGCAACCGGCGCAATCGGCGTTGAAAGCCTCATTCTGTTTCTGATCATTTTCCTCTGGACGCCGCCACATTTCTGGGCGCTGGCCCTTTTCAAGGTCGGCGACTATGCCGCGGCAGGCGTCCCGATGATGCCGAATGTGGCAGGCCAGGACTCGACCAGGAGACAAATCTTCGCCTATTCGCTGCTATTGGCGCCAATCGGCGTGCTTCCTTGGGGCTTCGGCTTTGCCAGCGGATATTACGGCACTGTTTCAGCCGCGTTGGGCGCAGGTTTCATTTGGCAGGCCTGGAAGGTTCTCGTCGCCGACAAGGAGATGAAGCCGGCAAAGGCGCTGTTTGCGTATTCGATTGTCTATCTTTTCGCAATTTTTGCGGCGTTGCTTGCCGACACCATTGTAATGCGAGTGGTCGCATCAGCTGGCTATTGACCCGGGTTCAAAACATCACGTTGGCAGAGCACAAAATCCCAGCAACAGCAGAATAACGACGCCAAGTCCGAGTATGAGAACTGTCCTTCCGTCCATGACCTTCACCTTCGACTAGAAGAGAATATCGAAGAAAGGCATCCAGAGCTAGTCGCGCTACCGGGGCCTCTTACACCGGGGACTTCTTACAAAGCGCGACAAGTCTCTCGAATGAGAGTATGTTGATCATGGTGCAGGTCGCGGTTTGCGTGGCCAATCATGCAGAACGGCAGCACCGTAAAACGCGACCCTACCGGACCCGGTCTGGAGGAATGGTCATGGCAAGCTTTCACGTGATAGCAGGCGCCAGCGAGACGCTGGAACACACCAGAATTCGAAAAATCGGTGTCTCCGATCTTTTTGATGCGCTCAGGCGTGGCGTCGATGATTTCATGGTCAAGCCGTCGCACATCGTTTTTCTCTGCCTGATCTATCCGATTGCGGGAGTCGTGCTTGCTGTCTGGACATCAGGCAACAACACGCTGCCATTGCTGTTTCCGCTTGTGTCCGGCTTTGCACTGATTGGTCCGTTCGCGGCGATCGGCCTCTATGAGATCAGCCGGCGACGGGAAGCCGGGCTCGAAGCCTCATGGAGGCACGCCTTTGAAGTCAGGAGTTCTCCGGCGCTGCCGGCCATAGCAGCTGTCGGCGTCATGCTGTTTGCGATCTTCATCGCCTGGCTTTTGACGGCCCAGATATTTTACCAGACCGTATTCGGCCCGGCGCCGCCGCAATCGCTGTCCAGCTTCATCAGTGAAATATTCGCTACGGGACGCGGCTGGACGCTCATCATCCTGGGTCACGCCATCGGCTTCGTGTTCGCCGCGGTTGTGCTGTGCACCACGGTCGTCGCATTCCCATTGTTGCTCGACCGCGATGTCGGCGCCTACGAAGCCATCCACACCTCGGTGCGCGTTGTGCTGGCCAACCCGATTGTGATGGCGGTGTGGGGTCTTATCGTCGCCGTCGCCCTGATCATCGGCTCGCTGCCGGTGTTCGCCGGGTTGGCGGTCGTGCTGCCGATCCTTGGTCATGCCACCTGGCATGTCTATCGGAAAGTTGTGGAATCGCCGCCGGCCACCAGACCGTGAGCTGAAAACCTGCCGTGCCCGTACCGGCGAAAGTGCCGGTGCGGGCAGGGTGGGGCAGAGCTTTCAATAGGCTGGGTGGCTGAAACGGGCCTGGCGCGCGTCCTTTGTCAGGTCGCGGAAATCCTTGCCGCTCACATGCACAAGCGTCTTGTGGTCGCCGCCTTCGAAATAGATTTCGGGAGCGTCGCCGAGGCTTTCGTCGAGGACCACCGGCACATCATAGGCAGCGCCGATCGGCGGCACAGCGCCGACGTCGCAATCGCCGAACAACGAGACCACCTCGTCTTCGGAGGCCAGCCCAAGAGGCTTGTCCATGACATCCTGCAATGTCGCGAGTTCTATCCTGTGCGTGCTTGGAACCACGGCCAGCGCGTAGCCACGGTCGTGGTGAACGACCACCGATTTGGCCATTATGCTGCCAGGCACATGTGCCGCAATGGCGGATTGTCTGCTTGTCGCCGTGCGGTGATGCTCGACGGTGTCGTAGGAAATTCCTTTCCTATCGATGAAATCCTTCAGTCTGTTTGCGATGGTCATCTTGGGCGCCCCTTGCTGGTGTTCGCGACGCATGTGGCCGGCATCGCCTGTCGTTTCCGATAGCAACAGAAATGGACCAGCCGTGGATTGTTTCAAGGCGAACTCTCCAGGACCGAACAGCCTGGATCCGGATTGCATGTCAGGGCCCGGCCCCGAAAAACGCCATTCGGGTTAAAAGCGTGTAGTCCGCTTCGAAGACCATCATCGTCACGAACACCAGCACCAGCACCGGCGGCAGGATGATTGCATATGTCAGCGCCAGCCGTTCCCACGCCATGTGCATGAAGATGGCGACGATCAGTCCTGCCTTGAGGATCATGAAGATCAGGATCAGCGACCATCTGAGATAGCCGTGGAGACCGAAATAGTCGACCAGATAGGAGCAGGTGCTGAGGATGAACAACCATGCCCAGACGACTAGGTAGAGCTTGATCGGGTGCTCCTGATGAACCTCCGCCGGGGTAACGCCGGCCGTCGTCGCATCATGCGTATGGGAGCTGTCCAGCGCGTGTTGTCCCAGGCCGTTTGCGGTTGCTTCAGCCATGTCCTGCCTCTCACCAAAGATAGAAAAATGCGAAAATGAACACCCAGACCAGGTCGACGAAATGCCAGTAAAGCCCCATGATTTCGACGTTTTCGTAGCGGCCCCTCCGGCTGGTGAAGAAGCCGGGCCGCCCGACGTCGTAGTCCCCGCGCCAGACCTTTCGCGCCACGATGATCAGGAAGATCACCCCGATCGTCACATGCGTGCCGTGGAAGCCGGTAATCATGAAAAAGGATGCGCCGAACTGGGCAGCGCCCCATGGATTGCCCCAAGGCCGCACGCCCTCGGTGATCAGCTTGGTCCATTCGAAGGCCTGCATGCCGACGAAGGTCGCGCCGAGTGCCGCGGTCAAGAGCATCAGGACTGCTGTTTTGCGGCGGTCGCGGCGGTAGCCGAAATTGACCGCCATCGCCATCGTTCCGCTGCTCGAGATCAGAACAAAGGTCATGATGGCGATAAGGATCAATGGAATGTCGGAGCCGCCGATGCGCAGGGCAAAGACCTCGCTCGGATTGGGCCACGGCACGCGTGTGGAGATACGCGCGGTCATGTAGGAGAGCAGGAAGCAGCCGAAGATGAACGTGTCGCTGAGCAGGAAGATCCACATCATGGCCTTGCCCCAGGACACGTTTTTGAACGCCCGCTGATCCGAGGACCAGTCGGCGGCGATGCCTTGCCAGCCTGCGGGCCGCTGCCCTGTTCGGCCGATGTGGGTCAGTGTCGTCTCTGCCATCCGCCCGTTCCTCCTAGGTCAGCAACCCTCGGCATATGTCGATCAAAGTCGACGCCCAGCCGGCCAGAAGAGCGAAGATGGCGAGCCAGACGAAAAGCAGGAAATGCCAGTACATGGCGCACAGCTCGACGCTGAGGCGAAGCCGCAGCGGCCGCGCACCGTTCCAGGCGCCGACGCTCGTTCTGCCCAGGCCGACCAGTCCTCCCAGTATGTGCAGACCATGCATTCCCGTTAGCAGGTAGAAGAAGCTGTTGGCCGGATTGGACGCCAGAAAATAGCCGTCCGCACTCAGTTCCCGCCATGCCACAAGCTGTCCAATCAGGAAGACGAGCGACGTGAGCCCAGCGGTGGCGAGACCGAGCCTGACCATGTCCACTTGACCCTTGCGCGCCGCGAGCGAAGCACACTGTATCGCAATGCTGCTCAAGACCAGTACGCCGGTGTTAAGCCAGAGCAGGGGCGGGATGGGCAGCGGCCGCCAATCCGACAGCGCCATGCGCATGAAGTAGGCACTGGTGAACAGCGCGAACAGGCAGCCGACGACGGCAAGGAAGACGCCGAGACCGATCTTTGCCGTCGGCAGCGCCGATCGGTCCAAGGCGACAAAGTCCCCGACCATACCTTGCTCGAGCCACGGCTTCGTCATTAGCCGCTGATGCGAGAGCCACCACCCGGCAATACCGGCGATCACGAGCAGGAAGACCAGGATTACGCTCATGCCGGCTCCCTGGAGGGCGCGAAGGAGCCCGGAACATTTTGCGGTATGAAGTCCTCCTTGGCTCCCGGTACGCTGTAGTCATAGGCCCAGCGATAGACGATCGGCAGATCCTTGCCGAAATTGCCGTGGGCGGGCGGTGTTTCAGGCGTCTGCCACTCAAGCGTCGTAGCCCGCCACGGATTGCCGCCTGCCTCACGGCCCTGGCGGATGCTCCAGATCAGATTGAACAGGAACACCAGTTGGGCAAAGCCGACAATGAACGCCATGATGCTGATGAACGAATTCAGGTGGTGGGCCGATTCCGTCATGATCGTCATGTCGGTCAATTCGTTGTAGCGCCGCGGCACGCCCATCAAGCCGAGATAGTGCATGGGAAAGAAGATCAGATAGGCGCCGAGGAAGGTGACCCAGAAGTGGAACCGGCCCAGTGTCTCATTCAGCATCCGGCCGGTGACCTTCGGATACCAGTGATAGATCGCGCCGAAGATCACGATGATCGGGGCGACCCCCATGACCATATGGAAATGAGCGACGACGAACATCGTGTCCGACAGCGGAACGTCGACCACGACATTGCCGAGGAATAGCCCAGTCAACCCGCCATTGACGAAGGTGACGATGAAGGCCAGGGCAAACAGCATCGGTATGGTGAGGTGGATGTCGCCACGCCACAAGGTCAGCACCCAGTTGTACACCTTGATGGCTGTTGGCACCGCGATGATCAACGTCGTGGTGGCGAAGAAAAAGCCGAAATAGGGATGCATGCCGCTGACATACATGTGGTGCGCCCAAACCACGAAGCTCAACGCGCCGATGCCGACGATGGCCCAGACCATCATGCGGTAGCCGAAGATGTTCTTGCGCGCATGGGTGCTGATCAGGTCGGATACGATGCCGAAGGCCGGGAGCGCGACGATGTAGACCTCCGGGTGGCCGAAGAACCAGAACAGATGCTGGAATAGGATCGGGCTGCCGCCGCCGTGCTGCAACTGTTCGCCCATTTCGACGATCGCCGGCATGAAGAAGCTTGTACCGAGCGCCCGGTCGAGCAGCATCATCACGCAGGCGACGAACAGCGCCGGGAAGGCGAGTAGCGCCATGACGGTGGCGGTGAAAATACCCCAGACGGTGAGCGGAAGGCGCATCAGCGTCATGCCGCGCGTGCGCCCCTGCAGCACCGTCACGACATAGTTCAAGCCGCCCATGGTAAAGCCGATGATGAACAGGATCAGCGAGACGAGCATCAGGATAATGCCCCAGTCCTGGCCGCCTGGCGTACCGGTCATGACCGCCTGCGGCGGATAGAGCGTCCAGCCGGCACCCGTCGGTCCGCCGGGCGCAAAGAAGCTCGACACCAGGACCAGCACGGCGAGCAGATAGATCCAATAGCTCAGCATGTTGACATAGGGAAAGACCATGTCGCGAGCGCCAACCATCAGCGGGATCAGATAGTTGCCGAAGCCGCCCAGGAAGAGTGCGGTGAGCAGGTAGATCACCATGATCATGCCGTGCATGGTGATGAACTGATAGTAGGCTTCCGGGGTGATGAAGTCGAATGTGCCGGGGAAGCCGAGCTGCAGCCGCATCAGCCAGGATAGCACCAGCGCCACCATGCCGATCGCTGTCGCGGTCGCCGAATACTGGATGGCGATGACCTTGGCGTCCTGCGAGAAAACGTATTTCGTCCACCAGCTGTGCGGATGGTAGAGTTCCATTTCCGCGACTTCGGCCGGCGGTACCGCATCTGCAGGTGTGATATCGACCATAGGAACACCTCCGTGCCCTTTCGGGCCGCCCGACAGTTCGGGCCTGCCGCACTATTTTCAATCCCGACGGCGCGCCGTCGTTCCGGTTTCCTACTCTGCCGAGCCCATCTGCTGGGGCGCGGACAGCTGCGCAAAGGTCTGCTGCTGGCCAAGCCACGCCAGATAGTCTTCCTGAGTATCGACCATGACCACGCCATGCATCATCGGATGTCCCTGGCCGCAGAGTTCGGCACACAGGACCTGGAAGGTTCCGGTCTTGGTCGGAGTGAACCAGAAATAGGTGACCGAGCCCGGGATCATGTCCATCTTGGCGCGGAATTCCGGCACGTAGAAATCGTGCAGCACATCGATCGAGCGGAGCAGCATCTTGACCGGTTTGCCAACCGGCAAATGCAGGTCGGCCGCTTCGACCACGACGTCGTCCTGGCCATTGGCATCGGTAGCGATGAGCCCGAGCGGATTTTCAGCCTTGACGTCGCGGGTGTCGGACGTGCCGAGCTTGCCGTCTTTGCCGGGGAGGCGGAAACTCCATTGCCACTGCTGGCCGACGACTTCGACCTCGGTTGCGTCGCTTGGAACGTTGACGAACCGGCTCCAGACGAACAGGCCGGGAACGAGCAAAGCCGTGACGCCAACCGCGGTGACGACCGTCAGCCAGGATTCGAGCCGCCTGTTCTCAGGTTCATATGCCGCCTGATTGCCTTCCCGATGGCGGAAGCGGAAGACGCAATAGGCCATGAAAAGAACCACGGCGGCGAAGACGACGCCGGTGATCCAGAAAGTTATGATGATGGTGTTGTCGATATAGTCCCAGTTTGAGGCAATCGGCGTCCACCACCATGGGCTCAGGAAGTGGAACAACACCGAGCCCACGACTATCAGAACGAGTACAAGCGCAACGGCCATGTCCCGTTTCCTCCCGGTATTCCAAGCGGCGCAAAGCCGTCCCGGGAAATACCAAGTGCATCATAACTTGATTTGCGATGAAAATTCTAGAGCCGGCTGTGGGAAGGGCAAAAATACCGTTTCTCGGCACTGGCGGTCCTTCGGTTCGACGGTGATCAGGGGCAGGTCGGGGATCGTCGCGCACAGGTTCTGCAGGAACAGCAGCATGACGAAGAACGTCCGCACGATTGCTTCGAGCGGTGTCCGTTCCACCTGCTCGATCGACAGCTCGACAAGGGGAGTGGAGGCACTTTATTGGCTGGCAGATGTCACCCGCCAAACTGTGTTGCCAACGTCGTCGGCGATGAGCAAGGCCCCGGTTCTGTCGACGGCCAGGCCGACCGGCCGGCCGCGCGCCTTGTTGTCCTTGTCCAGGAAGTCAGTCACCACGTCCTGTGCGGCGCCGCTCGGATGGCCGCCGCTGAATGGTACGAATACCACCTTGTAGCCATTGAAGCGCGTCCGGTTCCAGCTGCCATGCTCGCCAACGAAAGCGCCGCCGCGATATGTCTCGGGGAGGCTGTTAGCGGTATAGAAGGCCAGTCCCAGAGGGGCGACATGGGAACTCAGCGCATAGTCCGGAACGATCGCTTTCGCGACCAGGTCCGGACGCTGGGGCATGACGCGGGGGTCGAGATGCTGGCCGTAATAGCTGTATGGCCATCCGTAGAAGCCGCCATCCTTTACCGAGGTCAGATAATCCGGCACGAGATTGGGGCCGAGCTCGTCGCGCTCATTGATCACTGCCCAGAGCGCCCCGGTCTGCGGCTCCCAGCTCAGGCCGTTTGGATTGCGCAAGCCGCTGGCGAAAATGCGCGACCGGCCGGTAGCCCTGTCTACCTGCCAGATGGCGGCGCGGTCCTTCTCCGCCTCGATGCCGTTTTCAGCGACGTTGCTGTTCGAGCCGATGCCGACATAGAGCAGCGAGCCGTCGGGGCTTGCCACCAGGCTCTTCGTCCAATGATGGTCGATCGGGCCGCCGGGCAGGGCGGTGAGCGGCGTTCCGGGCGCGGTGATCTTTGTCTCACCGGTGTTGGCGCGATGCGCCCGGCCGGTCTGATCGAACTTGCTACGCGCATCAGTCCGCCACTCCGACATGATGCCGGTACACCATGGACCAGCCCAGCCAACCAGTGAAGATGAGGATGAGCACGACAACCGCCGAGAGGATCAAGCCGGTGGGGACGATGGAGGTCCATGCATCACGGGTGTGCACCAGCATGTTGATAATGGACAACGCCAGCGCCAGCAGATTGCCGAGCAGGTGCGGCCAGGCGGGGGGCTGTGCCCTTATCAGCGGATTAGCCAGGAAATCGATCAGCCCCGCGATCGCTGCAAGGCTACTCATGATCACGCCCACGGTAACCAGCCAAGCAGCCCACATCATTTCCGCTGTTCGCCAGTAGGCCAGATCCGTCAGCAGGGTGCCGACGAAGCAGGCGATCGGAAACGGCACGAGCATCGGATGAATAGGATGTCCCGCAATCCTTGCCGTCGAACGCGGATTGTCACCGACCATGATGCGCCATCCTTTTCGTCCCAAAAAAACCGTCTACCCGGCCTCCGGCGGCTGTTGCCGAGAGGCCGGCAGACGACTGATCGATTCGTCAGGCCCAAAAAGGGCGCTGGCTGGCTGCGCCTGTTACGCGGCGGACTGGGTCGGCGGGTTCTGATACATCATCCAGAGCTCGATCGCCGCCAGCACGGCGACCAGAATGCCGATCACGACATGCACGGTCATCGCCGTGGTCGCCTGGAATCCAAGCACCCAGGGCGATACGAGAACCCACAGTCCGACGACCAGGTTCACCCACTCTTCCCACACGGCAAATGCTGCGAGGGCGGCAACCGAAAGCACGACGATCAAGATTCCGCTGCCGAGGGCGTTCTGCGTCTGCGGGCCTGCCGCAAAGCCGAAGATCCAGGGAGAGAAGAACAGAATTGCCCCAAGGATCAGGTTGGCAACGTCACAGAGCCTGGCGTTTGTCCACTGGTTCATGGCATCCTCCATAGGGAGCGTTTATGGCTCCCGAGTTCGGCAAGGTGGTGCCTGAGTTCGGCGCGATACGCCCGAAGCCGCTCACCCCGTGTCACGGCAGTGCCCTTGCCCGGCCGGAGTTGCGCATCTGGCGAACTCCAGTCAAATCCGGCTATCTAACTGAATTCCGGGCTTTATGTTCCGTTGGGCACCCCGCACGCCCGGATCAATTGGTGGTGATCGAGCAAATTGAAAGCCGCCTGGTCAGGGGCGGCGGGGCAGTGGCGGGTAGCTCATTCCGTCTTTTTATCGAGCCGGTGAAACATTTCTCAGGGATCGCAGTTCTTGGATCCAGAGGAAATGAATAAGGGCAACCTGATTTCGCGAGAGGAGCACGGACGGCACAACTATAAATACGCTCTGCATAGAATACTTCGCAACCGGAAGCTCTCATTTGTCTTGGTTGCTGCCGAAGCTTGTTTGAAAGACGGCGGTTGCCGCCGAAAAGATTTTGATAATGAAGATAGCCCAGATCGCGCCGCTAACCGAATCCGTGCCGCCCCGAACCTACGGCGGAACCGAGCGAATTGTTTCGTATCTGACCGAAGAACTTGTCCGACAGGGCCACGAGGTGACGCTGTTCGCCAGCGGCGATTCTCGTACCTCAGCCGAATTGGTGCCGTGTTGCGACGTCGCGTTGCGTCTGAACCCCAGGGTTCACGACGGTGTTCCCCACCATGTCATGATGCTTGAACGGGTGCGCCGGCGAGCCGATGAATTCGACGTTTTGCATTTCCACGTGGACATTCTGCACTTCCCCATAATTCGGGATTTTGCAACGCGAACGGTTACCACGCTTCACGGCAGGCTCGACCTGCCCGATCTGGCGCAGCTTTATGCGATGTTCGACGACGTTCCCCTGGTCTCGATTTCCTTCGACCAGCGCCGGCCCATGCCGCCCGTGAACTGGGTTGGAACCGTGCATCACGGCCTGCCCCGCGATCTTTTGCCATTCCACCCGAACCCCTCTGGCTATCTCGCGTTTCTCGGTCGTATCTCGCCGGAAAAGGGGCCGGAACCGGCCATGGAAATAGCAGCGCGGGCCGGGGTTCCGCTGAAGATCGCCGCCAAGATCGACAAGGTGGACCAGTCGTTCTGGAAGGAAAGGGTCGAGCCGCAAGTGCTGCGGCATTCGAACGTGGAGTTCATTGGCGAGATCGATGAGCGGCAAAAGGCGGACTTTCTGGGCAATGCGAAAGCGCTTTTGTTCCCAATCGACTGGCCGGAGCCCTTCGGGCTCGTAACGATCGAAGCAATGGCCTGCGGTACGCCCGTGGTTGCGTTCCGGCGTGGCGCCGTCCCGGAGATCATCGATGACGGTGTGTCCGGATGGGTCGTGGATACGGTGGAGGAAGCTGTGGGCGCGCTCCGGTGTTTGGACAGCCTCGATCGCGCACGAGTGCGGCAGACGTTCGAAAGGCGGTTCACGGTCGAGCGCATGTGCAGCGATTATGTGGCACTCTACCGGGCGCTCACGAGCGGCAGAGCAGACGGAGTTGACCCCACAAACGAGCTCTCCAGAAACGTCGCGATGGTGGCCGCGCCGGGCTAGGGGCCCGACAATCCACATGCAGACCACAATGGTCGCGGCCTCCAGCATAGGCGGATCATGACGTTGTGCAGTGCAGCATTCCGATGGTAGCCATGCTGCCCCGATCTTTTTTGAAATAATTCGGCTGGTCCGGCGAAACTTCTCCGGCATTTCGACCGTACGGATCAATGCCGACCTGGCCGGCTTTTCCTCGCCATTCCTGGCGAACTTCCGGACTGTATGAAAATGCAGTCCGGCTTTTTTGTTACCTGCAGGGATAAACCCGTTCGCCGGGTCCTGGGAAAGTCGCATGGCCTGCAGTCGGCGGGCTTGGAAGCGGGCGGCGCTTTCCTGTATGCTATTGCTTCCTCCTCGCGCAGCCGCGCAAAAAAATCCCGCCGGAGAAACTCCATGCACAAACGCCGCCTCGGCCAGACCGATCTTTTCGTGTCGCAGATTTGCCTCGGCTCTATGACCTGGGGCCAGCAGAACACCGAGACGGACGGTCACGCCCAGATGGATCTGGCGTTTGCTCGCGGCGTCAATTTCATCGACACCGCCGAACTCTATCCGATCCCGCCCAAGGCGGAGACACAAGGCCGAACCGAGACAATCATTGGCAATTGGATGAAGGAGAAGCGCAATCGCGACCAGGTGATCGTCGCCTCGAAGGTGGTTGGTCGCACCGCCAACACCTGGTTTCGCGGCGACCGACCGTCTAAGCTGGTGCGCGCCGATATCTTCGACGCTATTGATAAGTCACTCGCCAGGCTCAACACCGATTACATCGATCTCTATCAGATCCATTGGCCGGAACGGGACGTGCCGTGGGGCGCCAATCCGAACCGCATCGGCGCCGTACAGCGACGGTCCGATGCCGCCGGCGTGCCGGAAGGCGAGACGCCGATCGCCGAGACGCTTGCCGTATTCGATGAACTGGTGCGGGCCGGCAAGATCCGCCATTTCGGCCTGTCGAACGAGAATTCCTGGGGCGTCATGCGTTTCATTGCCGAAGCCGACAAGGGCCTCGGCCCGCGCGTCGCCTCGTTGCAGAACGCTTATAATTTCGTCAATCGCACCTTCGAGGTGAACCTTGCCGAAGTCTGCGAGCGCGAGCGGGTGTCGCTGCTTGCCTATTCGCCGCTGGCGCAAGGCTATTTGACCGGCAAATACGATTATGGCGCGCGGCCGCAGGGCTCGCGCTCGCAATTGTTCAACCGCGGCCAGCGCTATGAAACGCCGAATGCTGCCGAGGTGCAGCTCGAATACAACCGGTTGGCGCGCACCTTCGGCATGGAGCCGGCGCTGTTTGCCAATGCCTATGTCTCGAACCGGCCCCTGGTCACCTCGAACATCATCGGCGCCACTACCATTTCGCAACTCGAAATGGCGCTCTCTTCCGCCGACGTGGTCTGGACCGAGGACATGCAGAAAGCCGTCGACGCGATCCACCAGCGCGTCGGCAATCCGTGCCCTTGATGCTTCGGGACATGGTTGTCCGATAGTCATAAGGGGAGGCAACAGCCATGGACTTCCGGATCGACGCGGTGCGCGCAAAATTTCCGGCCTTGTCGCTGAGCGACAATGGCCGCAGGCGCATCTATCTCGACAATCCTGCCGGCACGCAAGTGCCGCAGGCGGTGGCGGACGCGGTGTCACGCAGCCTGCTGACCACCAATGCCAATCTCGGCGGCTTCTTCGAAACCACCATTGCAGCACAAAACATTGTCGACGAGGCCCATCTGGCGATGGCGGATTTCCTTGGCGCGGCAAGTCCGCGGGAAATAATCATCGGCGCGAACATGACGACATTGACCTACCACATGTCGCGAACGCTTGGCCGTACGATGAAGCCAGGCGACGAGATCATCCTCACCCGCATGGACCATGAGGGCAACATCTCGCCCTGGCTGCAACTGGCTGAAGATCTTGGCCTTGTCGTGCGCTGGCTGCCTTTCGACCAGCAGAGCTGGCAGATCGAGGTGGCGGCTCTTGCCGCGCTGCTTTCCGAGAGGACGCGGCTCGTTGCGCTCAACTATGCCAGCAATCTCACCGGCTCGATCAACCGGGTGAAGGCGTTGACCGGCATCGCCAAGCAGGCTGGTGCGCTGGTCTACGTCGATGCCGTCCAGTTCGCGCCGCATGGCTTGATTGACGTTCAAAACCTTGGCTGCGATTTTCTGATTTGCTCGGCCTACAAGTTCTTCGGCCCGCATATGGGGATCTTGTGGGGCAGGCCGGACGTCGTCGATGCGTTGCAGCCGTACAAATGCCGCTGCTCGTCCAATGCCCTGCCGGAGCGCTTCGAACTCGGCACGCCGCAAATTGAATTGATGGCTGGCCTGTCGGCGGCTGTCGATCATTTTGCCGAGTTGGGCGCGGCAGCCGGCGCGCAAGGGTCGCGCCGCCAGAAAATCGCCAAGGCCTTCGAAGTTTCAATCGCTTACGAGAACCCGCTGGCGCAACAGTTGATCGACGGTCTGTCGGATATTGCCGGCTTGACCATCCACGGCATCACCGATCCGAAGCGGATCGATGAGCGCGTGCCGACCGTGTCCTTCACCGTCCAAGGCATCGTGCCGGAGACGATCGTGCGGCAGATGAATGCGGAAAACATCTTCCTATGGTCCGGCCACAACTACGCCTGGGAGATCGTGCACCAGCTCGGCATTCCGGCCGAGCAGGGCGTCGTGCGCATCGGCATCGCTCATTACAACACTTCAGCCGAGATCGACCAGACGCTGGAGAGTGTGCACCGCGTTATCGCCATGCTGCGGCAGGAACGATCCTGAGCACGCCTCGCGGGCGGATCATCGCTTGTGGGCGCCGCCAAAACCGGTGAGGAAGGCGTTGAGATTGTCGCCGAGCTCGTCGCAGAGATACCCGCCTTCATGGACGATGACCGTCGGCAGGCCGAGCTCGGCGACCGCCTCGCCAATGCGCGAAAAGCCGGCTGTGCTCACCGACAGCCCGCCGAACGGATCGCCCTCGAAGGCGTCGAGGCCGAGCGCCACCACCAGTGCTTCTGGCGCAAAGGCGCGGATACGCCGGAAAGCCACATCCAGTGCTTCGAGGAATGCGGCGTCGCCGGATTTGCGCGCTAGCGGCAGGTTGAGATTGTAGCCGAGGCCGGGCCCTTCGCCGCGCTCGTCGGCATGGCCCCAGAAAAACGGATAGAAACGCACCGGGTCGGCATGCAGCGACACTGTGAGCACGTCCGGCCGGGCATAGAAGATGCCCTGCGTGCCATTGCCGTGATGCAGGTCGACGTCGAGGATCGCCACCCGCGCCGCTTGCCTTCGCAGAACCTGTGCGGCGACCGCCGAATTGTTGATGAAGCAGAAGCCGCCGGCGACATCGGCAAAGGCGTGATGGCCGGGCGGCCGGCACAGCGCGTAAGCGGCCGGCGCTCCCGACATAACCGCCTCGGCGGTTTCAACCGCGCTCCAGGCGCTCCAAAGCGCGCTCTGCCACGTCTGGCCGGAGATCGGGCAGGCGGTGTCCGCCATGTGGTAGCCGGCCTGGCCGACCGCCGAGGCCGGATAGGAGCCGTTCCGGGCGATCGGATGGATGTTGGGGATGACTTCGGCCGAGGCGCCCTCGATGCGCTGCCAGCGTGCGAAGATATGTTGGAGGAAATCGAGATATTCGGGCGTATGCACCGCCGCAATCGGGCCGAGCCCGTGATCCCGCGGCCGTTCGATCGTGCAGCCGGCAGCCTTTGCGCCGGCTAACAATCGCTCGACCCGTTCCGGTTTTTCCGGATTGGGCTGCGGCGCGCCGCTTGAGAGGAACGCCTTCGGGTCGTGGCGTCTCTGTTCTTCGGCATAGAAGGTTTTCATGTTGGCTCCTCCGGTGCATCGGCAAAGGCGAAAAAGGCCTCGCCGACGATCTTTTGCACTTGCTCGTAGCTCGACCAGGCAATGCCGAGCCGTTCGTAAAAAGCCTTGGCGGTCTCGTTGTCGGTGTCGACGGATAGCCTGAGATAGACGCCGCCTGCCTTACGGCACTGCGCTGCGACCCGGCGCAACAGGCGCTCGCCGATCCTGCGGCCGCGAAACCGGTCCCCGACATAGAGGTCCTGCACATAGACGCCGGGCCGGCCCATCCATGTCGAGAAGATCGGAAAATACAGGCAAAGCCCGGCAAATTCGCCATCGACTTCGGCGATCAAGGTCGAGAAGGCAGGCTTTTCGCTAAAGCCATAGGTGCGGAGATCCTGAGCTGTCGAGGTGATCTCCTGATGTGCGCCGACATGCGCGCCGAGCCGAAGGAGTGCGGCGTGGATGGTCTCGACGTCCTCGACGGTGCCAGACCGGATGACAATATCTTTTGACGGCGGATTGGTCACGGCCGCATCTCAGAACGCCACCCGGTCGCCGCCCTTGAGCGCCAGCATGGCGCGTGCCTCGGCCGGCGTCGCGACGTCTAGCGACAGCCCGTCCAGCATGCTGCGGATACGGCGGACCTGGTCGGCATTGGACTTGGCCAATTGGCGCCCGTCGTAGAGGCTGTCCTCCAGCCCGACGCGGACATTGCCACCCATCGCCGCGGCAATCGAGATCATCGGCATCTGGTGGCGTCCGGCGGCCAGCACCGAAAACTGGTAGCTGTCGCCGAACAATTTGTCGGCGATGCGCTTCATGTGGATCAGGTTTTCGGGATCGGCGCCGATGCCACCGAGGATGCCGAACACGAACTGGATGAACAGCGGTCCCGACACCAGCCCGCGGTCGCGGAAGTGCGCCAGCGAGTAGAGGTGGCCGACATCGTAGCACTCGAATTCGAAGCGCGTGCCGCATCCGCGCCCAAGCTTTTCGAGCACCCTCTCCATGTCGGCAAAGGTGTTCTTGAAGATCGTGTCGCGGGTCGCTTCGAGCAGTTTCGGCTCCCATTCGTGCTGCCACTCCCGCGGCCGCTCGAGCATCGGGAACAGCGCGAAATTCATCGAACCCATATTGAGCGAACACATTTCCGGCGCGGCCCTGAGCGGCGCGGCCAGCCGCTGGTCGAGCGTCATCAGCGAGGAGCCGCCGGTGGTGATGTTGATCACCGCATCGGTCGCCTGCTTGATGCGCGGCAGGAATTGCATGAACACCTCGGGGTCGGCGGTCGGCCGCCCGTCCTTAGGGTCGCGGGCGTGAAGATGCAGGATCGAGGCACCGGCCTCGGCGGCGGCGATCGCGTCGGCGGCGATCTGGTCCGGCGTCACTGGCAGATGCTGCGACATCGACGGCGTGTGCACCGACCCGGTGACGGCGCAGGTGATGATGACTTTTCGCGGCGCCATGGTTTTCCTCTCAGCTTTCGACCGGCAGATCGAGCTCGCCGGCCAGCACTTCGAGCGAGTCGCCGATGATGGATATGATCTCGCCGATCTGCGCGGCGGTGACGATCATCGGCGGCGCGACCATGAAATTGTCGCCGTCGACGCCGCCCTTGACCTTGCGTCCATAGATGATCAGGCCGCGCTCATAGGCGAGGTCGAGCAGCCGCTGGGTGGCCTTCTTTGCCGGCTCGATCGGCCTCAGCGTGTCGGGATCGGCGACCATTTCGGCACCGGTGAGCAGGCCCTTGCCGCGGACGTCGGCGATGAACGGAAACCGCTTCGCCAATCGCTTAAGCTGGTCCATTAAAAGCTCGCCCATGTCGGCCGCATTGGCGATCAGGCCGAGACGGTCCATCTCGCCGAGCACGGCGAGCCCGGCGGCGCAGGCGAGCGGATTGCCGGCATAGGTATGGCCGTGCTGAAAGCCCCCGGAAGCGAGCAACGGCTGCACAAGCCGCATCGGAGCCGCCAGCGCGCCAAGCGGCGCGTAGCCGGAGCCCAGCCCTTTCGACAGCGCGACGAGATCCGGCTTGCAGTTCCAGTGGTCGCCGCCGAGAAATTTTCCGGTGCGGCCGGCACCGCTCATCACTTCGTCATGGATGAGCAGGATGCCGTAGCGATCGCAGATCTCGCGGATGCGCGGATAATAGCTGTCCGGCGCCACAAGTGCTGCCGTGGCAGCGCCGCCGACCGGCTCCATGATGAAGGCGAGCACGCTTCGCGGTCCCTCGGCGAGGATCTTTTCCTCCAGCATGTCGGCGTAGCGGATTCCGCGCTGTTCCATCGAAAGATTGTCGCGGTCGCGCCAGGCGATGGGCGCCGGCACCGTCGGCATGACCTGCATCATCGGCGCAAAACTTTCGGCCAGCGCGTCGTCACCGGTGACGGCGAGCGCGCCAAGCGTGCCGCCATGGTAGGAAGGAAAGCGCGTGATCACCTTCCAGCGGCTGGGCTGGCCGGTGGCGACCGCCCATTGCCGCGCCAGCTTGATGCAGGATTCCGTAGCTTCCGAGCCGCCGGAGACAAAGAAGATGCGGTCCAGGCCCTCGGGGAGTTTGGCGGCCAATTCGCCCGCGAGCTCCTCCGCCGGCTCATTCTCGAAATGCAGCCGATAGGCGAAGGTGGCGCGGTCCATCTGCCGCTTCATCGCGTCGAGCACGTTGCGGTTGGAATGGCCGATATTGGCGACCATTGGCCCGCTCGATCCGTCGATGAAGCGGCGGCCGTCCTGCGTCCACATGTAGATGCCTTCGGCGCGGTCGATCAACGGCCGGCGCAGGCTGGACAGATAAAACAGATGCGAGGCTTCGCGGGCTTCCGGGGCAGGGGACTTCAGCATGTCATGGCTTTCCGAGATAGCGGTCGAGGACATTTCGGGTGACGCACTCGATCATCGCATCCTGCCTTAGCAGGCCGGCGACCCATTCGCAGCTTCCGGCGTGAAACACCTCGCCCTTGCCGCGCGGGAAATTGACGATCATGCCGTTGCCGCGTTTGACCTTGTCGAGATTGGCGTCGCTTGCCTCGCCGAACAGCGTTTCGGCGGTGAAGCGACCATCCTCGTCGCCGAGGAACTGGTCCTCGAACGCAATATCGGCGCTTTCCTCGACCTGGGCAGCCATGCCGACCGCGAGCACCTGCAGGCCGTCCGGTGCGCCGCTGTCCGGCGTGGGGTAAGGCAGGCCGCCGCGGATCTCGAAATCGAGCCCGTCGACCTCGTAACCATAGACATGGCTGTCGGCGCCGAGCAGGTCGCCATAGTAGATGCCGGTACCGGCAAAGGCCCAATGCTCCGGCCGGTAGACGGGAAAGCCGCGCACGCCGCGCGGCGCGCAGCCGCCCCAGCCGGCATAGACGCCTCGCGTCGCGTTGAGCCCGAACGTCGATGCACCCGGCCGGCCGATTTCCGGCGCTTCCCAGGAGTTGGTTGCGCGCCTTATGTCGCCGCCGCAATAGGCCGGGTCCTCGGCGCGGGCGCGGTATTTGTAGCAGACCTGCCGGCGGCCTTCGTCCTCCAGCCTGGTCTGCCACATGAAATTGCCGGCAAAGCGCGCCGCATGACCGCCGCGCTCGACATAGGTGTCGACCGCGTCGCGCATTTCCCAGGTCCAGTATTCGTCGTGGCCGACGAAGACGACGCAGTCATAGCCGTCGAGGACGTCGGGCGCAAAATGCAGATCGTGCTGGCTGGCGAGATCGACGGCATAGCCGGCACGCTCGGCGAAGCGGAAGAAATGGCTGTCATAGCTTGCCCAGCCTGACGAGGCGTATTTCTTGGAATGGCCGGTGGCAAAGGCCCATTCCATATGCGGATAGCGCGGCACGGTTTTCGGCGGCACCGCGATTTCCAGCGGCACGCGCGGCGCGTCCTTGGGTAGCACGACGAAGCCGCGGCACCACGGCCGCTGGGTCGACACCATTCGTGCATACTGGTCGCGGCCTGGCCCGGTGATGCCCTCGTAGTGGTTGGAACCGCCCCATGTATTGTAGGCGAGCCAGGTGCCGGTGGCGGCCACCTGCAGCACGCGGCCGGGTTTCTTGCCGGGCCGCGGCGCGACAATGAAAAGATGGTGGCAGCGGATCGCATTACCGTCCCGGCCATCTGCCGTCAGCGTCACGCGATAGGCGCCGGACGGCCAATCGTCGCCGATGCGGACTTCAAAGGAGGCTTCCCAGCCGCAGCCCTCGACCGAACATTGATCCGGCGTATCCTGCCAGCGCGCCGCAATCCCGGTCTTTTCGACCAGTATCGTTTCCGCACCGCCGTCGCGGACGATCGCGATGCCGAAACTGGTGGCCGTCGAGCTGACATGCAGCGCCACCATCTCGCCGGGACAGTAGGAAAAACGGTCGCTGTAGCACCAGATTTCGCCGCGCCCGCCATCCATCCCCGGCCATTCCCAGTAATGGCTGCGTACTGCCTGGCGTCGCTGCTCCGGCGTCAGTCCGAAATCGGGAAACTCGGTCGGCAGATGGCTCATGGACACCGCTGAGGTCGAAGGCCGCCATTTCGGCCATCCGCCCACCGACCGTCAATTGGAAACGATCGGGCCAGCGACTGCCGGGCTGCTCCCTTGGCCTTGCCGGCCAAACAGACTATCTCACAAAGGGCGGCGTTGTCCGCACGGGAGCCGACATGCTGAGAGTGCAAAAGGTCAGGGTCGACGACATCTACGTGCCGACCGCGCGCAAGAAGACGCTGCATCCCGAAACCGTCCGCCATCTGGCCGAGGACATTCTGGAAAACGGCATGAAGATGCCGATCCAGGTGCGCCATGATGGCAAGCGCCACATCCTGGTCGAAGGGCTGCATCGGCTGGAAGCGGCCAAGTGGCTCGGCGAGACCGAGATCGACGCCTATCTGGTGCAAGCCAAGCGTCACTGACGCCACTCAGTTCCCCGTTCGAATCTCCCGTCCCGCGGATTTTTTCTCACGGACCGTGTCGGCTTGCGTCTTGTTGGTTCGTCCTAGACACGAAAGCCAAAACCGACATGTGAGGAAACGCCATGACCACCAAGCTCGACATCGAACCCAACTCCGACCGCGAGCTGGTTCTCGCCCGCATCATCGATGCGCCGCGTGAGAACGTCTATCGCTGCTGGACCGAGCCGAAGCTGTTGACGCAATGGTTCGCGCCGAAGCCGTGGACGACGCCGCGCGCGGAGATGGATGTTCGCGCCGGTGGCTCAACCCTTGTCGTCATGGCCGATCCCGACGGCAAGGAGTTCCCGAATCCAGGCATCTTCCTCGAAGTCATACCGGGCAAAAAGCTCGTCTTCACCGATGCCTATACCAAGGCGTGGGAGCCGTCCGAAAAGCCGTTCATGACGGTCGTGCTGACCTTCGAGGACGAGGGCACGGGCAAGACCCGCTACACCGCCCGGGTTGCGCATTGGTCGGTCGCCGACCGCGAACAGCACGAGAGAATGGGTTTTCACGACGGCTGGGGCCAGTGCGCCGAACAGCTCGAGGAGGTCGCGAAGCGACTTTGATGCAGACGGGAGAGGGAGACTGACATGTCCAGATCGATATTCTTCGCCATTTTCGCCTCGGCCGCCGCGCTGTTTGCCGCGCCGGGCACCATCAACGCAGAGGAGGCCAAGCCTGCCATGACGACCGCAACCGCAACACTGCCGACGCCGGACAAATCCGGCCTGCTGCCGATCAACGGCCTGAACTATTATTACGCCGTCTATGGTAAGGGCGAGCCGCTGCTTCTGCTGCATGGCGGTCTCGGCACCACCGACATGTTCGCGCCGATCCTGCCGAAACTTGCCGAAAACCGCACCGTCATTGGGGTCGACCTGCAGGGCCATGGCCGCACCGCGCTGGGTGACCGGCCGCTCAGCCTGGAAGCGATAGGCGACGACATGGCGGCGATCGTCAAGGCGCTCGGCTACGACAAGGTCGACGTCATGGGTTATTCGCTGGGTGGCGGCGTCGCCTTCCGCATGGCCGTCCAGCATCCCGAGGCGGTGCGCCGGCTCGTCCTGGTCTCGACCGGCTACGCAGCGGATGGTTTCTATGCCGAGATGCGCGGCCAGCAGGCACAGGTCGGCGCGGCGATGGCCGACATGATGAAGGACACGCCGATGTACAAATCCTACGTCGCGGTCGCGCCGCATCCGAAGGATTTTCCGAAACTGCTCGAACAGCTCGGCGCCTATATGCGCAAGGATTACGACTATTCCGCCGATGTGCCGAAGCTGAAAATGCCGGTGATGCTGGTGTTCGGCGACAGCGACATGTACCGGCCCGAGCACGAGATCAAGTTCTATCAGATGCTTGGCGGCGGATTGAAGGACGCCGGCTGGATGCGCGAGAACCTGTCGCAGAACCGTCTGGCGATCCTGCCGAACCGCACCCACTACGATGTGTTCTTCGCGCCCGAACTGACAGCTGCCGCGCTGCCGTTCCTCAATGGCGAGACCAAGGTCAAGACCTGGGATGAGGTCGTCAACGAAACGAACTGACATTCGGACAACTGTCTCCCGGCCATCTCCCGCGAGATGGCCGGTTTTCGCCCATGAGGCCTTGGGCCCGGCGCGTCGAGCCAATCGTGTATCGGCCGGATCACAGGAACCGATGGCGCCCCTATCAAAGCTTTTCAATTGACGCTGCCATGCCCGTCGCTACGGTTCGCCGATCTTCTCCAAATGACGGATCAGAGCAATGGCTGGATATCAGGGCGGGTGTTTGTGCGGGGCAGTGCGTTACCGCGCCGAGGCGGCACCGATCAATGAGCGCGTCTGCCATTGCCGGTTATGCCAGAAGGCGCTGGGTGGCGCCTTCAACGCGCGCGTGCTGTTCCGCATCGATGATGTGATGGTCGACGGACCGCTGGCGATGGCGAATTCGTCGCCGGATCTCAAGCGCGGCTTTTGTCCGCGATGCGGCACGACGATGTTTTCCCGACGCGATTCCGCCGGCATTGTCGGCGTCACTACCGGCTCGCTCGATGATCCCAGCGTGTTCAGGCCTGAGATGCATATCTGGACCGCCTCGAAACAGCCCTGGGTGCAGCTCGACGACGGCCTGCCGCAATATGAAGGCGCGCCACCGCCCAACTGAGATGGACAAAATTTAATCCGAAGCGACACGAGATAGCCGGCAAAGCGTCATTGGTGGGCCATCATTGCTGCCTATCTATTGCGTGCGGGCGGCAGTCGAGGAGGCGACGGAATGAACGACAGCATCAATACCCTGGACGAGCTCTTGAGTGATCCGATGATCAAGCTGGTGATGGAGCGCGACCGCGTGCAGCCGGCGGAACTTCGCACGCTGCTCGAGGAAAAGGTCCGCCGGGCGGACGACGATGTGCCGGTCAACGATCGTTTTGTACCGCCGGCCCACCTGCTGGCCACGACCTGCCACAAGCTGTGGCTATGCGGCTAAAGCGCGCCGCATTCGACCGGCCTCCTGCGACGCGCTTTAGTTTCTGTTTTGATGCATGTCTTATCGCAAAACCGCTGCACACTTTTGCGCGACATGCGTTGGGATCTTGAATCGGTCAGCCGGAATTTGCCGGCAAATAGCTGTAATGGCTGCGGAAATAAGCGAGCTTGAAGCCGAGGCGCGCATAGTGGCGATAAGCCGGCCCGTTTCGTTCGGCGTGCGGCGCCTCGATATCGGCCACGAACAGTTTTGCACCGGCCGCAAGTCCGTCGCGCACCATCGTTTCGCCGAGCATTGCATCGAGGTCGAAGCTCGGCGCCATGATGCCGGGAACCGGCGCGTCGATGCCGCTCCAGGCCATGCCGTCGGCACCGATGAACATCGAACGCACCGCCGCCACCGCGCCTTCCCGCCGCAGCATGTAATGATGCCAGCCGCGCCGGCCGGCCAGCGCCAGCAACCACGGTGAGGTCGGCAGCCGGTACTGGCTGTCGATGAACCCTGCCCATTCCCTTGCCGTTGCCGGCGTCACCCGCTCGACCGAGACATCCTTCGTCGGGAAAAGCGGCTCCGCCCGTAATGGCGTGGCGTCGCGAAAGATGCGTTCCCAGCCGCCCTGACGCTGCAGGCCGCGTGCCTCGAGCCAGCAGCTCAGCGTCGCGGGCTCGGTGTGCGGATTGGTGTAGAACCAGGGCCGCAGAACGCCGGCGTCGCGATAATGCGAAAGGAGCGCATCGAGCCGGCTCTCGGTGGCCGCGCTCTCGACGCCGAAATTCTTGACGCAGTTGAAATGGATGAACGTGATCGTCGTGCAGGTGGTCCAGACGAGATCGCCATCTTCGGCGATGGCAAGGCCTTGCATTGCGGCAAAGTCTGCCGGGGCGGCGTGATAGAGATCGAGCCATGCCTTGACCTCGGCGCGTTCGATGGCGCGGCTTAGGTCGCGGGATATCTTTTCGATCCCGATGGCAGGCGAGTGTGGCTCCGGCGGGGCTACAGGCTGCAATTCTGATAGGGCGGCGGGCTGCATGACTTCCTCCCAAGTATGACCTTACACTGTAAGATTAGCGAAGGCTAATCTCATGCCGTGAGTTGTCAAGCAGGATTGCGAGGCAGCGACATGGCCGAACGTTGGAGGGATAACGCCCTCCGTCCGGGCGAACGTCCCGATGCAAAGCCCTAACAATTCGATTCAAACTTTGTTGGTAGTTTCTTGTTAGGAATCCAGCTTGGTTTGTCCGGCGGCGCTGTCCTGCCTTCGGTCTGTTGTGTTTTGCGTACAGGTCCAGATGCGGTTATCAGGCGTCGTCATCTTTTCGATCGCAGCGCTGTGCCTTGCCGGCTGCACGTCGACCTCCGGCGTGGATGCGCTGCAAGTGCCGTCCAGCGAGACCACCAGCTCGGTCGTGCGGCCGCCCGCGCCAGTGGCATCCGTGGCGAAAACCGATGCTGCGCCAGCTTTTGCCGAACAGGAGCAGGACGAACGGCCGGTGGCTACATTGGAGCCCGACCAAAGCATCGAACCGCCGGCCGAGGTGATCGCGCTGATGTCGCCGCCGAAGCGGCTGACACGCGCCGCACCGGCAATGCTTGCCGAGCCGGTCACGCGCTATGGTTTTCGCGACGCCAAGCCGATCAATTTCGGCAAGTCCTCCTCGCCAAGGCGCCTTGCGGTCCATGGCGTCGACGTTTCGCGCTGGCAGGGCAATGTGAACTGGCAAAAGCTGCGCGCCCAGGGCGCCAACTTCGCCTACATCAAGGCGACCGACGGCGGCGATCATCTCGACCCGATGTTTACCAGGAACTGGCGCAATGCCGACGCCGCCGGCCTCAAGCGGGGCGCCTATCATTTCTTCTACTGGTGCCGCACCGCCGGCGAGCAGGCCGACTGGTTCATCCGCAACGTGCCGAGGGTCGAGGGCGCGCTGCCGCCGGTGATCGACGTCGAGTGGAACGGCGAATCCAGCTGCAAGCGCCGCCCGTCGCGGCAAAAGGTGCTGGAAAAAATGCAGGTGTTCATGGACAAGCTCGAGCGCCACTACGGCCAGCGGCCGATCATCTACACCGCGCCCGACTTCTACCGCGACAATCTCAAGGGTGCCTTCCCGGATTATCCATTCTGGCTGCGCTCCGTGGCCGCGCACCCGTCAAAGGTCTATCCCGGCCGCAAATGGCTGTTCTGGCAATATTCCGGCTCCGGCCTGTCGCACGGCGTAAGTGGCCGCATCGACCTTAACGTGTTCCATGGCGATGCCCGGGCATGGCGGGCATGGGCCGGTGGACAAACGACCGTCGCCAACGCCGACTGAAACACCTACAGGGCGACATCATTGCCGACGGCACCTCCGCGACTGCTGTTTCGCTGCATCAGGATATCGATAGCAATTTTCAGCGTTTTGCTAACAGCCCGCTCACCCTGTTCCTTAGCGGTCCTGCAATGCCGGCTTGGTAAACAGGCGCGTGATCATCGCATGGAGGGGTCAATGCGCAATCCAGTCCTGGTAATCGCGCTGGTCGCGGGCGTCGGCTACGGGTTTTATAATGGCACGGGAGTTCGGTCGAGCGACAAGCCGGTTGCAATCCCGGAGGCGGCGCCGGGGGCCTCGCCGACGGCACCGCGCCCGGTCAAGGAAAACGTCGTTGCCTATTATACTGGCGACGAGGCGATGAAAGCCGCCAAGAAGTCTGGCCGCTCGACGCTGCCGCGTTTCCACCAGCTGATCGCCGCCGGCACGCCCGGCACCTACACCGTGAAATTCCCGCTGACACAGAACGGCGCCACCGAGCACATCTGGATGCAGCTGGTCGGCTATGACGACGGTAGCTTCATCGGCCTGCTCGCCGACGTGCCGGTCAACGGCAACAAGTACAAGATGGGCGACAGGATGACGGTCGCCGAAGCCGATGTCGAGGACTGGATGGTCAGGAACGGCGGCGAAATCTACGGTGGCTACACGGTACGCCAGGCACTCGCCGACATGCCCAAGGAAAAAGCTGAAAGGTACGGGGTGACGTTCAAGGATTGAGGGGGGGGCGCCTCTTCCTTTCTCCTTGCCCATCCGACAATGGAGAAGACCATGCTAGCGCGCAGCCTGAATTCTGTTCACCAACTCAGTAATCGCCTTCTTTAAGTCGAGAGGCCATTCGTCGGTGTCGATGGCTACTGCCCTCCGAGCGAAGTCGGTTTTGTTTACTTGCTCTGGATCGAGTATCTGTTCACGCTTGTCTGCTCGAACCGAAACGCCCTTGATTTCTGCCGCTAGTAACTCAACGACATGGTCTGGAAGGTAGTTCTCTATCTCTCTACCGTCAGTTATCCAGCAGAGCCCGCCTTCTCTGCCCACTTCGTCTCTAACGCGCCCTTTCGTGGAGTTTATATTTGGTTTCTCAGGCTTCCGATCGCTGTCCATCACGACTGCGAAAGAACGGGATAGGGAAATTGCCTTTACCAAATCTGATTCGATATCCTCGAATGAATGGTGGCTTAGTATCTTTCCGCCATAAAAAACTATTGTGTAGTCTATTCCTTCTACAAGTGTGGTGTCGATTTTCTTGATCCAATGATTGATATACACTCTGTCTGATGGACCTTCGACCCAAATCGCAAACTTTGTTTGCAACAACTCACTTGGAGAATGTCCTAGGTCCCTTACAGCGCGAAACCTTTCTGCGTTAGTTTGAATAGTGCGCCCTGTAGTTTGATCGTTATCTTGCGAAATCTGTATGATGTCCGCATCGACCGAGTCTAGAACAGCCGCAGAGTGTGTCGCTATTACGAATTGGGCGTCAACGCGCTCGTTTAAGTACTTCATAATCCTCTTTTGGGCCCAAGGGTGTAGATGCAGTTCTGGTTCATCGATCAAGACTAGCTTTCCCGGAAAACCCATCGAAACCAGACCTATCATCAGCAACTGCTCAATACCAGTGCCAAGGCTTGCTAAGGGTCTCACTTCTCCATTTATCGAAACCAGAATTGTCGTCTTCTCTCTTGGGACGCTTATTTCGACAGTTTTTTTGTCCATAACGAAGCATATAAAATCGCTTATCTGTTTTAGCTGTCTTCCATAGCTTTCTAAGTTTTCATATGTGGGCCGGTCCATCTGAGAAAACCGATCTATTACCTGGCCAAAGGCCGCTGTCTCACCTGGAAAGGGTGATTTAGCGAACTGGGGAGGCTCTTGTCCGGGCTCCGTGATAAAGCGGACGTTTGGTAGGTAAGTGGTGCCGGCTAAGTTCCTATCGATCGAGAGTCGGTGTAAGAACATCGATTTATTTGAATCGACTCCGGACGACTGTCCAAAGTCTGAAAGGAAACTGTCGGCGAAATAGTTGTTATCAAAGACGGAATAAAGCTGAGAGTGTTCTGCGGGATCTGTAGTGAATCGTTATTTTCCCATTTGATAATAAAGCTCAAAACTATCCGACCCTGGGAATTGAAGAAGTCGGCTTGCGTTTGTTGCTTCAGAAAGCTTTTGCTGGGTATAGTTTTTATCTACTGTAATCGATATTCTTGAAAAGGTCTCACCGGTGGGGAAATCGTAAAGTTCGTTTAACTGCGCCTCTGCTTTATTAAATAGTATGGCTAGGAATCGCAGGACGTTGGACTTTCCAACATTGTTAGGCCCGACTACGAATGTGATCTTCTTGGAAAAAGGTAGCTCAACTGTCTCTCTTATAGATCTGAAATTTGAAAATCTAATTGGGTATGAAAAGAGCATCTTAGGCATTCAGATAGGGCACCGAAATGCCCTATCTGACCGGTTGTCCAAGGTCGTTTGTCTCCACGAGAATTCCTCAGCTACACCCGCTCGTAGCCCCGCACGTATCGCACTTCTCGCAAGTCCCGTTCCGCACCATCGTGAAGTTATGGCATTCCGAGCATTCGTTGCCGGTGTAGCCTTGCATCAGCGATTGCTGGCGCCGGTTGGCGGCAAGCGCCTTGGCTTCGGCTGCTTCTTTGGCGGCCTCGTCGGTGAACAGCTCCGTCGGGTCGGAGGCTTCCGCGTAGACGATGTCCTCGACCAGTTCCCTGGCGCGCTCCTCGTAGTCGCGCTTGTAGGCGACGGCTTCGTCGCTGGCCGGCTTCAGCGTCAGCACGTTGGAGCCGGAGAAGGCGGTCGGGGCGGTACGGGCTGGAGTTCCGGAGCCCGAGCCCGCAAAGCCCTTGGGCTCGGCACCCATGCCCGACACCAGCTTGACCGGCGAGGCACCGCGGGTCAGGCCCTTGGAGAAGGGCGTCGCCTTGCCTTCGTTGATGCCGCGCCCGAGTGCGGTCTTGTCGAAATCCGACTGGTCGACATGGGCGAGATCGTGACGGCCGAGATAGGACACGGCCAGTTCGCGGAACACATAGTCGAGGATCGACGTGGCGTTCTTGATGGCGTCGTTGCCCTGCACCATGCCGGCCGGCTCGAACTTGGTGAAGGTGAAGGCCTCGACATACTCGTCGAGCGGCACGCCATATTGCAGGCCGAGCGAGATGGCGATGGCGAAGTTGTTCATCATCGCCCGGAAGGCGGCACCTTCCTTGTGCATGTCGATGAAGATCTCACCGAGGCGGCCATCATCGAACTCGCCGGTCCTGAGATAGACCTTGTGGCCGCCGACGACCGCCTTCTGCGTATAGCCCTTGCGGCGGTTCGGCAGTTTTTCGCGGTCGCGGTAGAGACGCTCGACGACGCGCTCGACGATCTTTTCGGTCACCTGCACGGCGCGCTGAGCGGCCGGTGCCGCGATCAGCTGCTCAACGGCTTCGTCCTCGTCCTCTTCGCCGTCGGCGAGCAGGGAAGCATTGAGCGGCTGCGAGAGCTTCGAGCCGTCGCGATAGAGCGCGTTGGCCTTCAGCGCCAGCTTCCACGACAGCATGTAGGCGCCTTTGGCGTCTTCCACCGTCGCTTCGTTTGGCATGTTGATGGTCTTGGAAATGGCGCCGGAGATGAAGGGCTGCGCCGCCGCCATCATCATGATGTGGCTGTTGATCGACAGCGAACGCTTGCCGATCTTGCCGCACGGGCTGGCACAGTCGAACACCGGCAGGTGTTCGGGCTTCAGGAACGGCGCGCCTTCCAGCGTCATCGCCCCGCAGACATGGATGTTGGCGGCCTCGATGTCTTTCTTGGAAAAACCAAGCGCCGGCAGCATCTCGAACGAGAAATCGTTGAGCTGCTCGTCGGTGAAGCCGAACGTCTCCTTCACCCAGTCGGCACCCAGCGTCCACTGGTTGAAGACAAACTTGATGTCGAAGGCCGACTTCAACGCCCCGTTGAGCGCCGCGATCTTTTCGTCGGTAAAGCCTTTTGCCTTGAGCGAGCCGGGATTGATGCCCGGCGCCTGGTTGAGATTGCCGTGGCCGACGGCATAGGCCTCGATCTCGGCGATCTGACTCTCGGAATAGCCGAGTGTGCGCAGCGCTTCCGGAACGGCGCGGTTGATAATCTTGAAATAGCCGCCGCCGGCGAGCTTCTTGAATTTCACCAGCGCGAAGTCGGGCTCGATGCCGGTGGTGTCGCAATCCATCACCAGGCCGATCGTGCCGGTCGGTGCGATCACCGTTGCCTGCGCGTTGCGGTAGCCATGCTCCTCGCCAAGCTCGATGGCGCGGTCCCAGGCGGCCTTGGCATGATCGGCAAGTTCCTGCTGCCTCAGATCCGAGGCGACCAGCGGCACCGGGTTGACGGCGAGCTTCTCGTAGCCGTCCCTTTCGCCGTAAGCCGCGCGGCGGTGATTGCGCATGACGCGCAGCATGTTCTGCGCATTGCGGTCGTAGTCGGGGAAGGCGCCGAGCTCGGCGGCCATTTCGGCCGAGGTGGCATAGGCGGTGCCGGTCATGATCGCGGTGAGGGCGGCGCAGATTGCGCGGCCCTCGTCGGAATCATAGGGAATGCCCGAGGTCATCAGCAGGCCGCCGATGTTGGCGTAGCCGAGGCCGAGCGTACGGTATTCGTAGGAGAGCTTGGCGATCTCCTTCGACGGGAACTGCGCCATCATGACGGAGATTTCCAGCACCATGGTCCACAGCCGCACTGTGTGCTCGTAGGCGGCGATATCGATTGTGCCGTCGGCATTGCGGTAGGGCAGAAGGTTGATCGAGGCCAGATTGCAGGCGGTGTCGTCGAGGAACATGTATTCCGAGCACGGGTTGGACGCCCGGATCGCACCGGCCGAGGCGCAGGTGTGCCAGTCGTTCATTGTCGTGTTGAAATGCAGGCCCGGATCGGCCGACGCCCAGGCGGCATAGCCGATCTTTTCCCAGAGATCGCGCGCCTTCAGCGTCTTCAGCACCTTGCCGTCCTTGCGGGCGGTGAGATGCCAGTCGCCGTCCTGCTCGACGGCGCGCAGGAAATCGTCCTTCAGCGACACCGAATTGTTGGAGTTCTGGCCGGAAACGGTGAGATAGGCATCGGAATCCCAGTCGGTGTCGTAGGTCTTGAACGACATCGAGGTGTAGCCCTGCTTGGCGAACTGGATGACGCGGTAGACGTAGTTCTCCGGCACCGCGTCCTTCTTAGCCGCCTTGATCTCGCGCTTCAGCGCGGTGTTGACCGCCGGGTCGAAGCAATCGTCGCCATTTCCTTCGCAGTTGATACAGGCCTTCATGATCGCTTCGAGGTGCTTCTTGACGATCTTCGAGCCGGTGACCAGCGATGCGACCTTCTGCTCCTCATTGACCTTCCAGTCGATGAATTCCTCGATATCGGGATGGTCGGCGTCGACGATGACCATTTTCGCCGCGCGACGCGTCGTGCCGCCCGACTTGATGGCGCCCGCCGCGCGGTCGCCGATCTTGAGGAAGCTCATCAGCCCCGACGAGCGGCCGCCGCCCGACAGCTTTTCGCCTTCGCCACGCAGGAACGAGAAGTTGGAACCGGTGCCGGAGCCATATTTGAATAGGCGCGCCTCACGCACCCACAGGTCCATGATGCCGCCCTCGTTGACGAGGTCGTCCTGCACGCCCTGGATGAAGCAGGCATGCGGTTGCGGATGCTCATAGGAAGACTTGGACTTGGTCAGCTTGCCGGTGAACGGGTCGACATAGAAATGGCCCTGGCTCGGGCCGTCGATGCCATAGGCCCAGTGCAGGCCGGTGTTGAACCATTGCGGCGAATTCGGCGCGACGCGCTGGGTGGCCAGCATGTAGGCGAGCTCGTCGCGGAAGGCGCGCGCGTCTTGCTCTGACTTGAAGTAGCCGCCCTTCCAGCCCCAATAGGTCCAGGTGCCGGCAAGCCGGTCGAAGACCTGGCGGGCGTCGGTCTCGGAACCGTAGCGCTCGGCTTCCGGCAGCTTGGCCAATTCCGCCTCGTCGGCGACGGAGCGCCACAGGAAGGAGGGGACTTGCCTCTCCTCGACCTTCTTCAGCCGCGCGGGAACGCCCGCCTTGCGGAAATATTTCTGCGCCAGGATATCGGCGGCAACCTGGGAGAACTGCGCCGGCACATCGATGTTGTCCAAGCGGAACACCACCGAGCCATCCGGATTCTTGATCTCGGAAAGCGCCTTGCGGAATTCGATCTCCGCATAGGCAGATTGTCCTGGCTTGGTGAAACGACGCTCGATGCGCATTGGTCCGGTCCCTTTTGTCTACATATAGCGCTTTTCCCAGAGGATTTCTGCCCTCTTGACGAAACGCGCATGTCCGCCGTCTACCGGCGTTCGAAAACCCCGGCTCTCATCGTCACAGTCTCCGCCGCCCCGCCGGTCGAACCTCTTGCGAGGCCGCTGTCCGACGCGCTCACGGACCCTGTGGGTCCCTCAAAACTGAAAACTTTTTGTAACGCCCTCGGTCGAGGGAAATTCACATTATCTAGCGTCGAACCTACCTGCAAACACTAAATATAGTATTAACAGACAATTTATTCAAGTCCGACAATCCTCCTCTTTCGCCCCCAAGACTTCAAAATCCCACGCCTTCGCCAGCCTCGTGAACAGGCGGGAATGCGGATCAAAACGCACATATTCCGGGAAAAAGACCGGCCTCGAAACTTTTCCGGTCGCGCTCTCAACAGGAGCGCATGGCCTATAAAAGGCGACTCGTTTTGCGGCGTCAAGGATTCGTTTGCGTAGCTTTTATGACCCCAACATCTTGTGTGTCACATATGTGGATAACGGGGACAGAAGCGCGCTGATTTCCGTTTTTGCAGCGACAAGCCTGGTGTCGGCGACACTCGCAGGCCGTTCGCCGCGGCGAGGGCCGAAGCCGACTCAGTTGAAGCGATGCGGGTCAGCACCGAAATGGGCGATGATCTGGCAAAGGTCGGGCTCGTTGATCATGCGTACAGCCTCGTCGGCGCTGACCCATTTGCGGATGCGGGCGCGCTTTTCCTTCCACCGGTCGGCAACTTTGTCGACCTGCAGCGGAAACACCAGCACCTCGCAGGGCACTTCCTCGCCGGATGCCAGCACCTTAGCATAGAAATAGCGGCCGGCCTCATGATGCGAGATCGTGCCGCGCAGCCCGGCCTCTTCCCCGGCCTCGCGCGCCGCCGCTTCGCAAAGCGGCTCTTTTGCTTCCGGCCAGCCCTTGGGAAGCACCCAGCGGCCGGTGTCGCGGCTGGTGATCAGCATGATCTCGACGCCGTGCCCGCTATCGCGCCAGGGCAAGGCCGCAACCTGCAGGCGACACGGCGCCGTACCGAAGAGTCGCCGGACCCTTTCGGCCAGATGGTTATGCGTCGTTGGCCTCGTCAACATCGGAGAAGCTTGCCCCAGCTCCCAGAATCATTTGCCGTCTCGTGAATCTTACGGCTAATCATAAGCAATGAAAGTAAAAAACTTCATATCGACTTGTTAACTACGCCGAGAGGCGTAGATTCAGGAAATATCGTCCGCGACGGCACTTTTTCAAGGAGTATGCGCCAGTGCGTTCCGAAGGGAACACATTGCGCGAATCACCCGGCGTGATCGTCGGCGATCGGCTTCTGGTAGGTAAAGCCCATGTCCCATGGGAAATAGATCCAGGTGTCCTGGCTGACCTCGGTGACGAAGGTGTCGACCATCGGCCTGCCTTTCGGTTTGGCATAGACGGTGGCGAAATGCGCCTTGGGCATCATCGCGCGCACGATGCCCGCCGTCTTGCCGGTGTCGGTGAGGTCGTCGATGATCAGCACGCCGGCCCCGTCATCGGCGAGCAGCGCCGGCGTGACCTCCTTCAGCACCTGCAACTGCCCCTGGCTGGTATAATCGTGGTAGGAGGCGACGCAGACCGTCTCGATGATGCGGATACCGAGCTCGCGCGAAATGATGGCGGCCGGAACCAGGCCGCCGCGCGTGATGCAGACGATCGCCCTCCATTGCCCCTTGTTGGCGCCGGCAAGCCGCCAGGCGAGCGCGCGCGCGTCGCGGTGGAACTGGTCCCAGGAGACCGGGAAGGCTTTTTCGGGCAGGGACATTTTTTCCGGCACTCCGCAAAGCGCGCATCGCGCAGACACTATGGAATGCGCGCGGAATTAACTGGAAAGGCTTGGCCTTGGCAAGGGGAGTGGCAAGCTATCTCTGTGAACTTACCGCGACAGGAAAGCCGCCACCGGTGCGGTGCGCAGCACGGTTCGCGTCACTCCGCCGAACAGCAGCTGGCGCAGCCAGGAATGGCTGTAGGCGCCAAGCACGAGCAGGTCCGCACCCGTTTCGGCGACCCTGGTCTGGATGATGTCGTCGACCGAGGCGCCGCCGGACCTCAGTACCGAGACGCTGACGGTCGCGCCATGCCTGGACAACGAGGCGGCGATCTCTGCGCCGGCTGTTTCCGGCGCCTCGTCGAGCGTGTCCGGCGGGTCGATGACGACGATGTCCGTCTTTTCGGCCTCGATGATGAAGGGCAGGGCATCGAAGGCAGCGCGCGCGGCTTCCTTGCTGCCGTTCCAGGCGAGCAGCACATGCTTGAAGCTGGTGACGAGGGGACCCGAATGCGGCACCACCAGCACCGGCCGGCCGGCATCGTAGACCAGCGTGTCGACGTCGGCGCTGGGATCGCCGCTCGATTCCCGCTGCGCAGCGATGATAAGGTCCGCGGTGCGGACGGTCGAGATGCCGGTCAGCGCACTGTCGCCGGAAAAACTCTCGAGGCTGCGCCATTCGAACGACAGGCCGGAATTCTCGACGCTCTTGTGAAAGGCCGCCTGCAGCTTCTCGGCGCGCTCCCGGTTCATGTCGGCGGAAACCTGCAGGAACTCGGTATCCGGAAAGCCGGTGGCCGAGGTGTAGGGCACGGGCAGCGCCTCGGCATGGATGCCGATCAGATGGCTCTGGAATCGGCTGGCCAGCGGGATCGCGCAGTCGAGGACGCGCTCGGCGTCCAGTTCGTTCTGCAATATGGCGACGATGGTCTTGAAGCGCATTGCAATCCCTCAGTTTTACGGCAATCCCACGCGTGACAAACGTCACTGCGCGATGCTGGTTCCGTCGGGCCGGCCGATCAGCCCACCCTGCTTGCCCTGGTCAAGCTCGCCACCATAACCTCTACGTCGGAGCGTGCCGAGTCCAGCGCCTGCTGGCTGCGGGCCCGCACCACCAGTTCCGTCCAGAACTTGCCGTCGCCATATTTCGGGTAGGAGCCGATGATCGCATCCGGATGCATCTTCTGGATATCGCCCAGCGGCCCGCCGATCAGGCCTTCGCCGAAGGGGCATTCCACGGTTGCCGACAGCATTTTGGTGCCGGCCCGCAATGTCGGCACGACATTGTCGAGCATCGCCTGGAAAATCGCCGGCACGCCGGCCATGACATGGACGTTGCCAATGCGAAAGCCCGGTGCAACCGACACCGGATTATCGATGTGGTCCGCCCCACGCGGCATCCGCGCCATGCGCTTGCGCGCTTCGGTGTATTCGATGCCGCGGGTAGCATAGCTTGCTTCCAGCAGGGCGTAGGCCCTGGCGTCGTATTCGCATGGCACGCCAAAGGCCTTGGCGATGGAATCGGCGGTGATGTCGTCATGCGTCGGGCCGATGCCGCCGGTGGTGAAGACATAAGTGTAGCGGGCGCGCAGCGCATTCACCGCAGCGACGATCTCGTCTTCCTCATCCGCAACGATGCGCACTTCCTTCAGGTCGATGCCGATCGCCGTCATGATGTCGGCGAGGTGGCCGATATTCTTGTCCTTCGTGCGGCCGGACAGAATCTCGTCGCCGATGACGAGCATGGCGGCGGTGACGATTTCGGTCATGGCAGACTCCGGCAAACGGGTCGCCTGAGATAGCGCGGCGGACGGCCGGCGGCAATACGCCAGGACCCGGCGCAGCTCGCCGCCGCTTCTTCCTTCTCCCTTTGTGGGAGAAGGTGGCCGAGCGAAGCTCGGTCGGATAAGGGGTGCTCCAGCTTGGCGCAGTCGGCACTCCGGCCAGCACCCCTCAACCGTCTTGGCGCTGCGCGCCAATCCACCTTCTCCCACAAGGGGAGAAGGAAAGGGCCCACCCACGGGCGCTATTCCTTCACCGCTCCGGTCATCGAGGAAACATAGTGCTCGACAAAGAACGAATAGAGCACCACCACCGGCAGCGAGCCGATCAGCGCTCCCGCCATCAGCGCCCCCCACTCATAGACGTCCGAGCGCACCAGCTCTGTGAGCACGCCGACCGGCACAGTCTTGTTTTCGGACGACTGGACGAAGGTCAAGGCGTAGATGAACTCGTTCCATGACAGGGTGAATGCGAAGATGCCCGCGGAAATCAGGCCCGGCACCGATAGCGGCAGCACGATCTTGGTGAGGATCTGCCAGCGACTCGCCCCGTCGATCAGCGCGCATTCTTCCAGCTCGAACGGGATCGAACGGAAGTAACCCATCAGCAGCCATGTGCAGAACGGGATCAGGAAGGTCGGATAGGTGAGGATGAGCGCGAAGGGCGTGTCGTAAAGCCCAAGGTTGAACACCATCACCGACAGCGGAATAAACAGGATCGAGGGCGGCACGAGATAGGCGAGGAACACCGCGAGGCCGACCTGCCGCGCCCCGGAGAACCGCAAGCGTTCGATCGCATAGGCAGCGAACACCGCAGCCAGTAGCGACAGGAACGTGGCGGCCGTCGAGATGATGATCGTGTTGAGCAGCCAGCCCGGATAGGATGTCTCGAAGAGCAGGTAGCGGATATGCTCGAGCGTCGGATGCACCACCCAGAACGGATTGAAATTGGCGTAGTCGGTCATCTCGAGATTGGGCTTAACCGCCGTGATCGTCATCCAGTAGAACGGAAACAACAGCACGATGACGAAGATCAGCAGCGGCAGGTAGACCGTCACCACGCGGCGCGGCACGCTCTGCAGGTAGCCCATGCCGCCTTCGTCGAGTTCCGGGCGTTTGCTTGTTTCGATCGCGGTCATGTCAATCTCCGCCGCCCTGCTGCCATTTGCGGCGTTGCAGGCCAAAGTAGCTGAACAGGATCGCCGCCAGCAGGAACGGGATCATGGCCACCGCGATCGCGGCGCCTTCGCCAAGCTGGCCTCCGGAAATGCCGCGCTGGAACGACAGCGTCGCCATCAGGTGGGTGGCGTTCACCGGCCCGCCGCGCGTCAGCACATAGATCAGCTGGAAGTCGGTGAAGGTGAACAGCACCGAAAACGTCATGGTGATGGCGATGATCGGCGTCAGCAGCGGCAGCGTCACATAGCGGAACAATTGCCAGCGGCTGGCGCCGTCGAGCGTGGCGGCCTCGTAGAGCGACTGAGGAATCGTCTGCAGGCCGGCAAGCAGCGTTATCGCCACGAAAGGAATGCCGCGCCAGACATTGGCGGCGATGACCGAAGCCCGCGCATTCTCGGGATCGCCAAGGAAATTGATGCGATGGTCGATCAGGCCCATTTCCATCAGCGCCCAGGACAGGATCGAGAACTGCGAATCGTAGATCCACCAGAAGGCAATGGCCGACAGCACCGTCGGCACCACCCAGGGCAGCAGGACGATCGCGCGGAAGAACGATTTGAACGGCAGGTTCTGGTTGAGGATAAGCGCCAGCCAGAGGCCCAGCGCAAACTTCAGGATCGAGGCGCTGATCGTGTAGAGCAAGGTGTTGAAGACGGAGAGCCAGAAGACGGCGTCATCCCACAGATATTCATAGTTCTCGAGGCCGATGAAGATGCCGGGGCGGCCGATCCGGGCATCGGTGAAGCCGAGCCAGACGCCGAGCCCGAGCGGATAGGTCAGAAAGACAAGCAGCAATGCCGCCGCCGGCAGCATGAAGCCGAAACCAAGCGCGTTATGACTTTCAGACACGAACGTCAAAATGCGCGACAGCGTCGACCGGCGTGGCTGGGCGGCAGCGGAGGTCACGGCCATGGGTCGGCTCCTCTAAGGTCTCATTGAACGGCCGGGCGGCCATGCGCGATTCGAAGCCGGGCAGCATGGCTGCCCGGCTGAACCCGGCTCAAACGCGATAGTAGCGGTTTGCGCGCTTCTCGGCTTCTTCCATCGCTTCTTGCGGCGTCGCCTGGCCTGTCACCGCCTTGGCGAACATGTCGACCAGCACATAGTCGGCCATGGTCGCTGCCGAGGCATAGCCGAGCGGGCCGGCATAGCCGTTGGGCCGCAGCGTCGCCGAGGCCTTGGCGTAGGCGGCATTGTTCGGATCGGCCGTCCACACCGGGTTGTTGTCGAAGGCTTTGAGCGTCTGGCAGCAATAGCCCGCTGACGACGTGATCCATTGCGACATTTGCGGATCCTCGAACATGAACTGCAGGTAGGCCTTGGCCGCGTTGGGGTAGGGCGTGTAGTCGAAGATCACGGCCGTGGTCACCTGGAACAGCTCGACGGATTTCCCGACCGGACCGATCGGCAGATTGGTGGTGCGGATGTCCTTGGCCATCTCGGTCAACTTCGGATCCTTGTCCTTGTTGATCTTGGCGGTGTTGTAGGCCGAAATGCCGTTGGCGATGACGCTCAATTCGCCGGCCAGGAAGGCGCGGTTGTTGTTGACGTCGAGCCAGCTTTCGGTACCGGGAATGAAGGTCTTGTAGAGCGCCTGCGCGTATTCGATCGCCTTCAGCGTCTCGGGGCTGTTGATCGTCACTTTGCCGCTCTCGTCGACCATTTTACCGCCGTGGCTCCACAACAGCCAGTGAGCGTAGTTATTGCCGTCGCCGACGCCGTGGCCATGCGTGAAGCCGGCCGGGTGCCCCTTCGCCTGCAATGCCTTGCAAAGCTCGAGCAGGCCTGCCGTATCCTTCGGAAACTCGGAGAAGCCGGCCTCCTTCACCCAGCTTTCGCGATAGACGATGGCGTTGCCGATGGTCGCCAGCGGCAGGCCGAGGAACTTGCCTTGCCGCGTCGCATATTGGTGCGGTCCGTCGTACCAGCCTCCATATTTCGAGCCGAGATATTCGCCCAGCTCCGTCACGTCGTGCAGCTTGTCGGGATATTGGTGCGGGTCGTCGAACCAGACGAACATCAGGTCCGGGCCGGAGCCGACATTGGCGGCGACCGCCGCCTTGGGGCGAATGTCCTCCCAGCTTTCCTTGTCGACGCGGACCTCGACGCCGGTCGCTTCGGTGAAGCGCTTGGTGTTAGCCAGCCATTGATCCTCGTCGCCCTGCACGAAGGGCGACCAGCGCAGCAGCCTGAGCTTGGCGCCGTCCTCGGGCTTGTATTTCAACCCCTCCTGGGCAAAGGCGGGAGAGCCGATGAGCCGGCTTCCCAAGGCTCCCGCCGCCACGCCGGCGGTGGTGCGGATCACGTCACGTCTGGTGAATTTCATGCTCGCTTCCTCCTGCTTATTGTCCTTGCCGTCCTACTGCTTGATGGGTGTTTCGAACCGCTGTCCGGTTTTGCCGTGAAAGAGATGGATAAGGCCAGGCTCGGCCGTAAGCCGGATGGTTTCGCCCGGCGTGAAGGAATGGCGTTCCCGGAAATTGGCGACAATCTCCTCGCCGCCGGCGGTGCGGCCGATGAGCTGCACTTCGGACCCTGTCGGCTCGACCACCACGACGGTGACCGGAATGCCCTGATGGTCGGACAGCCGTAAATGCTCGGGCCGTATCCCCAGCACGACCGGCTCACCATTGCCGATGGAAAGGGCCGAGGCCAACGGGACCGAAATCCCTCCGGCGCCGCGAAATGACGGCGAGCCGTCGGTTACGATCTCGCCCCTCAGCATGTTCATGGCAGGCGAGCCGATGAAGCTGGCGACAAAGAGATTGTTCGGCCGGTCGTAGAGCTCCAGCGGCGGCCCGATCTGCTCGACGATGCCGTCATGCATGACGACGATCTTATCGGCCATGGTCATCGCTTCGATCTGGTCGTGGGTGACGTAGACCGTCGTCGTCTTCAGGCGCTGATGCAGTTCCTTGATCTCGGCGCGCATCTGCACCCGGAGCTTGGCATCGAGATTGGAGAGCGGCTCGTCGAACAAGAAGACCTGCGGGTCACGTACGATCGCCCGGCCCATGGCGACGCGCTGGCGCTGGCCGCCTGAAAGCTGGCGGGGATAACGGTCGAGCAGCGGCACCAGTCCCAGGATTTCGGCCGCGCGCCGCACGCCGGCATCGCTCTCCGTCTTGGGAACGCCCTTGAGCATCAGCGAGAATGCCATGTTCTCGGCAACCGTCATATGCGGGTAGAGCGCATAGTTCTGGAAGACCATGGCGACGTCGCGCTCCTTTGGCGCAACGTTGTTGACGATACGTTTGCCGATCGCGATCTGGCCGCGCGAGATCTTTTCCAGGCCGGCGATCATCCTGAGCAGGGTCGACTTTCCGCAACCCGAAGGACCGACCAGCGTGACGAACTCGCCGTCGTTTATATCGACGCTGACCCCGTGCAGGACCTCGACGGTTCCAAATGATTTGTAGACATCGCCGATTGCGACAGACGCCATCGATCTCCTCCCGATTGATTCCCGCAACGACTTCGAAGGAAACCGCTTTCCTGCCTGGCCCGCGACAGCGCCCAGGCTCCTCCCCGGTCACGCGCGATGTGAGACGGTAGCGCTACCAAACCTGGCTGTAAAGCACGCCGGCACACCTGGATATCGACACACCGCTAATCCGAAACCTCGGTCTGCGGCCGGTCGCGACCGTCTGCGAGCTCGTCGTGCCATTTGCCGTCGGCGTCCTCGTACTGGATGCCGTCAGTGTTGCCGGCAACCTGCTGTTCGGCGGAAGCGATCTCGGCGGCGCGCAATGCGTCCTGATGGGTGGGGAACGTTTCGGAGAATGTCGAGCCGACCTTGTAGGCCCAGCCTCCGTCATGCTCAACGATCTTGTAGGTCAGTTTCGCCATGAAACCCTCCGGTTGAAAGCCCGTTGCCTCAATGCAGCCTGTCGTCGGCCGGCAGCCTGTCGTCTGCGACCAGCACGTCCGATTCCCTGGCGGCTTCGATCAGTGCCCGGCGCGCATCCGCCGTCGAACGATAACCTTCCAGCACTTTTAGGCAAGTGTCGAGGGCATCACGATGACGCGGCCCGCGATTGAGTGGCCAGACCGTCATCAGGCACTCCGCCGCCTCCTGGGTACTGCGGATATGCCGATACTTGCCGACATGGCCGAGTTCGACCACGACCGGCTTTTCAAATGGCTTGCTGTCCATCATCGCCGCCAACGCGGAGCGGCCGATTTGGTTGCAACTGCTATTTTAGCTCAGGCGAAAATAGCTCAATAGTCGCAGTCGGGGCAATCATTCCAGGTTTGCGCTGCCCTAGGTGAGGGCCGGTCGAGCGCCATTTCCGTGCGAAGCGATTGCCTTGGGCGGCTCAGCGGAACCCCCCCGTCAGTTCGCCTTCATCCAGTGCTGCATCGTCGTCACCGAGCGGGCAAGCTGCGGCGCCGGGTGGATTTTTTCGCCGAAGGTGGCCGCGGCGCGCCAGCCCCAGCGCGGATCGGCAAGAAAGGCGCGCGCCAGCGCCACCATGTCGGCGCGGCCGTCGGCAACGATTGCCTCGGCCTGTTTCGGATCGTCGATCAGGCCGACGGCCCGCGTCGGGATGCCGACGGCCTTGCGCACCGCTTCGGCCAGATGCACCTGGTAGCCGGGCCCGGAGGGCAGCTTCTGCAACGGCGAATTGCCGCCGCTCGAGCAGCAGAGATAGGCGACGCCGGCTTCCTTCAGCGCTTTTGCCACTTCGATCGCATCCTCGACCTCGAAGCCACCATCGACCCATTCCTTGATCGACAGACGCGCGCCCAGCATCAGCCTGGGCACTGCCTTCTTCACCGCCTTGGCGATCTCGACGGCGAAGCGCATGCGGTTTTCCAGCGAGCCGCCCCAGCGGTCGGTGCGCTGGTTGGAGAGCGGCGACAGGAACTGGAAGATCAGATAGCCATGCGCGGCATGCAGCTCGATGAAGTCGAAGCCGGCCCGCTCGGCCCGCCGGGCCGCTTCGGCGAAGCGTTCGATGATTTGCAGGATTTCGTCATCCTCCAGCGCCCGCGGCACCTGCCAGCCGGTGTCGTAGGCGATCGCCGAGGCCGACACGATCGGCCACGGGTCCTGATCGGCGCTCAGCGGTCCGCCGCCTTCCCAGGGTTTGCGGTTCGAGGCCTTGCGGCCGGCATGCGCAAGCTGCGTGCCGAATTTCGTGCCCGGTGCGCCGACGCGCTTGGCTGCATCCAGCGTGCGTCGCGCCGCCGCCTCATTGTCCTCGGAATAGAGGCCGAGACAGCCATGCGAGATGCGGCCGCGCCGTTCGACATCGGTCATCTCGACGGTGACCATGCCGGCACCCGACATCGCCAGGTTCATCCAGTGATAGAGGTGCCAGTCGCTGGCCGAGCCGTCCTCGGCTGAATACTGGCACATCGGCGCGACCGCGATGCGGTTCGGGAAGGTGAGGCCGTCGAGGGTGATCGGCTGGAAAAGCGATGAGGTCATAAAAAACTCCGGAAAGGGTTGCCGCTATTTAGGCAGGCACTTGCAGATGCGCCAGACACGAGAGGGTGAACCGGCGCACTGGACCAATTGGTGACCCGATTGCACGAACCGCCGTTCGCGGCTACGCCTTGCCGCGGCAACAGGGAGTCCACTATGGAAGATCGCATTCGCATCCGCTCTGAGGAAGTCATTTCCGACGAATGGGCGGTTTTGAAAAAGACCGTCTTCGACTATCGCCGGCGCGACGGCAAATGGGAAACGCACACCCGCCAGACCTACGATCGCGGCGACGGCGCGGTGATCCTGCCCTTCGATCCCGACCGCTCGACGGTGCTTCTGGTGCGGCAGTTCCGCTACCCGGCCTATGTCACCGGCCACAAGGATCCGCTGATCGAGGCCTGTGCCGGCCTGCTCGACGAAGACGATCCCGAAACCTGCATCCGCAAGGAGGCCGAGGAGGAACTCGGCTACCGGCTGAAGGACGTGCAGCGGCTGTTTTCGCCCTATATGAGCCCCGGCAGCGTTACCGAGCGGCTCTGGTTCTTCGTCGCCCGCTACTCGCCCGCCGACCGCATTTCCGACGGCGGCGGCGCCCACGACGAAGGCGAGGACATCGAGGTTTTGGAAATGCCGCTCGACGAAGCACTGGCCGGCATCTACGACGGTCGGATTATCGACGCCAAGACGATCATCCTAATCCAGCATTTGAAGCTGAATCCGATCGGGAGGTGAGGTGGTCGATCTCGGCTAGGCGCGGATTAGGGCAAGTCGGTGGATATCGCCGTCACGGTTCGGCAGAGCGACGAGAAGGAGTATCGCGATAGTTCGGCGCATGTATCGACGCGCTCCCAATAGAAGCAGCGCGAAGCGCACTTGATGGGAGGAGCACGTTGGCACCATGCAGGGCCACATACCGCGCCGTTCAGATCGCAGCTATTGCCTTGGCGATCACGGCGAAAGGCAGGACCAGGGATAGCGGCGCGTCATCGAGACGGACCGCACCGTAGCTCTCGTACCAGCGTGCGGCCTGATCGCCTTTGGCGTCGATAAACAGGGCTACGCCGCCGACTTCCTGCGCAACTGCTATGCAGCGTTTCCCGGCGGCGAGCAGCAAACCGCCAGCGAGGCCACGGCCTTGTATCGCGCGATCCACTGCAAGGCGACCGAGGCGATAGACCGGCACGTCGTAGCGGCCTAGGCCGCGCCTGGCGATCGTCGGTGTGCGGGCATAGTCTATCGAGGCGGGACTGAGGGAATAGAATCCGAGGATGTGCGATGGATCTTCCGCCGTCACGGCGACGAAGGTTTTTGCGCCGCCGTTTTCGTGGTTTTGACGCGCGAAGCGCTGTAGGTAGGTATTGAGGTCCGCGTCGCCACAGTCGAAGGCGGTACGGTCAAGCTGTTTGCTGATCGGCACTTCCTGCCAGGTGACGGAATTCACGCGAGGGTCTGACCGGCCTTGGCGGCACGGATAAGACGTTCGGTGGGCGCCGGCGGATTTTCGAGCAGGTCGAGGACGCGCAGGCTGTCGCGTTCTGACAGGGCGAGATGTTCGGCGCGTTCGATCGTGGCTTGGGCATCACGCAGCGCGGAGCGCGTGACGAACTCGGTTAGACCGACGTTCGACAAAGCCGCTGCGCGTGCGATCACGGCTTTTGCTTCGGGCGGAATCCGGAGATCGATTCGGCCATTGTCACTGACATTGCGGGGCATGGGCATATCCTTCGGTTTAATTATGTAATACGGATTCAATCCGTACAACATCAACCCTTTCGCCTTAGCTTGAGTTATAACTCAGAGGGCACCTAAGCCTAAGGCTCAACCGAGCAGCTTCAATGCCGTTGCAATCCGTAAAAGCAACGACAACGGACGGCTCTGAGGTGGCAAGAGGCCGTGCTTGCGATAGAAAGCTGCCTCATCCTTCGGTCGAATCTCGCACTGCCGCGAAATGGGGCCGGGCTCATCAGAAGAAATATACCTGTTTAGGTATAGTTTGGCGGCACGAACTGGTGCGGACGACGGGAATCGAACCCGTACGATCAGAGATCGAGGGATTTTAAGTCCCTTGCGTCTACCAATTCCGCCACGTCCGCAGGCCAGTCCTTTTCAGATGCCGGGCAGGGGCCGTCAAGCCGTCTTGTGCGGTCGCGGGTTGGTGGCGCGGCCGGTGGATGCATCGAGAGCTCCGAGTCGAAGCCGTAGCGGTTCCGAGTGTCCACCGCGAAAACTGAGACAAACCCGCCAAAACAAAAACCCGCCTCGGCGGGCGGGTCGTTGGAGCCAATTAGCACCATAGCCAAATTAGTAGCATAGCTGCCGGCACAAAGCAAGAACAAAATTGCTCCTTCAGCGAAGAATCGTGGCTTCATTCCAGCTTGGGGTTCCTCGCCCCCACGAAAGTAGGGGAGAGGCGGGGCGGGGGAGCCCCCGCCGCGGGGGGGGGTGGGGCGGGGGG
>NZ_JBVVQF010000020.1:55799-74068 GCF_055811815.1 Mesorhizobium sp. WSM4836 | reverse complement strand
CCCCCCAAAAAAAAAAAAAAAATAATTTCTCCATCCGTTAATTTGGGGGCCCCCCCGCCGGCGGGGGGCCCCCCCCCCCCCCCGCGGGGGGGCGGGGGGGGCGCGCCCCCCCCCCCACGGAGAGGGGGACTGCGCTCTACGAAAGAGCCCCCTCTCCGGCCGCTTCGCGGCCACCTCTCCCCCGCTTCGCGGTGGGCGAGGAACCCAGGTCTTGAGAGGTTGGCACGGCGACCCCTCTGTCGCCTTCGGCGACATCTCCCCCTCGAGATCGGCAGCTTCGCCGTTGGCGCCTGCTCCGCAACCGGCATTGCCGCAACAGCGGCGCCGTGCAACATCGGCGGCTTCCGAGGGGGAATTCCTGATGCGCCTGTTCACCTGCCTCATCATCCTGCTGCTTACCTGCGGGTTGACCACGGCCGAACCTTTGACGCTGGCGGTCGCCAAGGCGAGCGTCCTGCGCGATCTCGTGCCGGGGCAGGCGGCGCTTAACCTGGAACTGACGCCGGACAGCAGGAAGGCATTTGCCGAATTCACCAGCGCTAATGTCGGCAAAACGGTCGATCTTAGCGTCGACGGCAGCGTCGTGATGTCGCCACGGCTGGTCGAGCCGATCCTCGGTGGCCAGCTGATGGTCAGCGGCAATTTTGCCCAAGGCGAGCTCACGCGCATCGCCGAACGGATTTCGTCTGGAGATGCAAAGGTGACGGTCGACGTGAAAGCCGAATAGCCGCGCCCGATCCTTACTTCCTCGCTGGTCAAAATCCTCGCGGCTTGGCACAGTCGGGCAAAGAGGAGCCTGTTGATGCCGAAGAATGCGACGAAACCAAAACCCTGGGCCGAGATGGCGACGCATCTGGTCGATGTCGCTATGGGCCGAAAGCCCGCCGATCTCGTCATCCGCAACGGGCGTTGGGTCAACGTCCATTCCGGCGAGATCATCGCCGGCACCGACATCGCCATTGCCGGTGGCCGTTTTGCCTATTGCGGGCCGAATGCCGGACACGCCATCGGCCAGGGCACTAAGGTGGTCGATGCCGGTGGCCGCTATCTGGTGCCAGGGCTTTGCGACGCGCATATGCATGTCGAGAGCGGCATGGTGACGGTGACGGAATTCTGCCGCGCGGTGATCCCGCATGGCACAACCTCGATGTTCATCGATCCGCATGAGATCGCCAACGTGCTCGGCCTGCCGGGCGTGCGGCTGATGCATGACGAGGCGGTCGCCATGCCGGTCAACGTGCATGTGCAGATGCCGTCCTGCGTGCCCTCCGCCCCGGGGCTCGAGCATGCCGGCGCCGAGCTGACCGTCGCCGATGTTGCCGAGGCGATGACCTGGGAAAACATCATCGGGCTCGGCGAGGTGATGAATTTTCCCGGCGTCGCCGCCAATGATCCGGTGATGTCGGGCGAGATCGCCGCAACCGTGAGGGCCGGCAAGACCGTCGGCGGGCACTATGCCTCGCGCGATCTCGGCCTGCCGTTCCACGGCTACGTCTCAGGCGGCCCGGAGGATGACCACGAAGGCACGCGCGCCGAGGACGCCATCGCCCGCGTCCGCCAGGGCATGAAGGCGATGCTGCGGCTGGGCTCGGCCTGGTACGACGTCGCCTCGCAGATCAAGGCGGTGACGGAGAGCGGGCTGGATCCGCGCAACTTCATCCTGTGCACCGACGACAGTCATTCCGGTACCCTCGTGCATGAAGGCCATATGGACCGCGTCGTGCGCCACGCCATCAGCCAGGGCTTGAAGCCGGTGACCGCGATCCAGATGGCGACGCTCAACACCGCCCAGCACTTCCAGCTGGAGCGCGAGATTGGCTCGATCGCGCCGGGTCGGCTCGCCGATCTGCTGATCGTTTCCGACCTGGCCGAAATGGCCATCGACGAGGTCTATGGCCGCGGCGTCAGGCTGGCCAAGGGCGGCAAGCTCGAAATAGACATTCCGGCCTATGACTACCCGAAAACAGCGAAGAACACCGTCAAGCTTGGCAAGAGGCTCAAGGCCGGCGATTTCGACATCGCGGCACCCATGGGCGCCAACGAGGTGCGGGTGCGCGTCATCGGCGTTATCGAGAACCAGGCACCGACGCGGGCGCTGGAGGCCGATCTTGCGGTGGAGGACGGGCTGGTCGCCATGGACCGCCGCAACGATATCTGCCAGATCGCGCTGGTCGAGCGCCACAAGGGCACCGGCGGCGTCACCAATGCCTTCGTATCCGGCTTCGGCTATATCGGCGACTGCGCCATGGCCTCCAGTGTGGCGCACGATGCCCACCATATCATCGTCGTCGGCACCAACAAGCAGGACATGGCCCTGGCCGTCAACCGGCTGGGCGAGGTCGGCGGCGGCGTCGTGCTGTTCTCCAAGGGCAAGGAGCTGGCGCTGGTCGAGATGCCGATCGCCGGGCTGATGTCGGACGAGCGGGCGGAAATCGTCGCCGCAAAGGCGGACAAACTCAGCGACGCCATGCGCCAGATGGGCTGCTCGCTTAACAACGCCTACATGCAGCACTCGCTGCTGGCGCTGGTCGTTATCCCGGAGCTCAGGATTTCGGACGTCGGCCTGATCGACGTAACGACTTTTCAAAAGGTTGATTTGTTCGTTTGACGAACCTTTGAACGCCGGCGGGACAGCGCCCCCCTCTGTCCTGCCGGACATCTCCCCCACGAGGGGGGAGATCGGCAGCTTCGCCGCCGGCGCTCGTTCAGCACGTTGGCGATTGGCGAAAGCCGAGGTGGCGGCCAATCTCCCCCCAAGTGGGGGACATGTCCGGCAGGACAGAGGGGGGCGCGAAAGATCGCTACAGGGCGTTTTTATTGACTCGCGATCAACCACCAACGTTGCCGATTGGCAGCAGAGGTCGGCGGCCGCTTCACCCGCCGGTGGCGATGGTCAGCACCTTGAACGGCGTGGTGATGACGATTTCGGCGACCGAGCCGACGGCCTTGCCGAGGCCCTGGCCGAGATTGTCGAGCTGGGCCGGCGCGGTCTCTTCGGGGGCGAGGCCGGCGGGGGCGCGCAGGCGGTCACCGAGCAGCTGCACCAGGAACGGGTTGTCGGCGAACTTGGCGTGGTTCAGCCGGTCGCCGCCCTTGGTCTTGGTCAGGTCGACCACCGAGACGCCATAGCTGGCGAGGTCGGCCGCGTCGCCATAGTCGCCGACGCGCGGCTTGTCGCCGGAGATCAGGGTCGACAGCCTGAGCGCCCGGTCGTCGCCCGAAAGCAGCACGGCGAACGGTTTGTCGGGCTTGCCGTAGCGGATCATCTGCTTCTTGAACACGTCGACGTCGATGTCGGGCGACGCCAGGATGACGTAGCCGAGCTTGCCGCCGAGGTCGCGGTCGCCGGTGATGGCAAGCTGGCGCAAGGCTTCCATCGTCACCCAGGTTCCCATCGAATGGGCGATGATGTCGATGCTCTTGGCGCGGCTCTTGGCAAGCATGCGCAGCGTCGTTTCGAGATCGTCGCGCGCCGCATTGGCGCTTTCCTTGTCGTAGATGTAGCCGGTCGTCTTGCCGCTCGACGCCCACGAAAACAGCACCGGCGTTCCCGGGTATTTGGTGTCGTGCGCGATCTGCGTCAGCCGGTAGATGCCGTCGTCGAAGCCGTTGTTGAAGCCGTGCACGAAAACCAGCGCGCGGTCGCCGCGCATGGCGATATCGGCGCCGACCGCCTTGGCGAATTGCGGCGCGCTTTCGTAGAAGGTGACGCCGGTCGCCGTGAAATCCTTCGCCGGATTGCTGTTGGCCGAGCCCTTAACCCGCTCGATGGCGCCGACCTGGTGGATCTTGGGCACCGTCACCTCGACGCTGGCAAAGCTGGTGGTCGGCGAACGGTCGCCGTCGAACACCTGCCGGGGCGCTTTCGTTGCCTTTTGCCGGGTTGTGGCGACGAAGATGTTATGCGTCGCCGCGATATCGGAAGCAGGCACGGTGATCGTGGTCTTGTTGAGCAGATCGTGCGTGTTCTGGCCGGCGCAGCCTGCCAGCGCGAGCGCGAACGCAACGACGAGAAAGATCTTCGAAGGCACGATCACGCGGGCTCCCGCAAAGGTGACGTCGAGCCGGAGACGTCTTGGCCTATTCGATAGAGGCAGAGACCGGCACGGTCCAGTTCAAACTGTTCCGATGGTGCGGCAATGGTCAACAATGACTGCCGCGCAATTGCAGCTATTGTCCGACCGAGGCGATCCGGTCGGTCACCTCGCGATCGCTGGCAAACCCGTCATCCTCGCGCAGCTTCTGGCCGATCAGCTGCACCAATTCCGGATTGTCGGCGAATTTGGTGTGGTTGAAGCGGTCGACTCCCTTGACGCTGGAGAGATCGACGACCGACACGCCATAGCTGGCGAGGTCGGCGACATCCTTGTAGTCGCCGACCCGCGGCCGCGCGCCGGCAATCAGGCCGGACAGCCGTAGCGCCCGGTCGTCGTCGGAGAGCAGCAGGATGAACGGCTTGTCCGGCTTGCCGTAGCGGCGCATCTGGCTCTTGAAGACGTCGACGTCGATGTCGGGCGAAGCCAGCACGACGTCGCCGAGCTTGCCGCCGAGATCGCGGTCGCCGGTGATGGCGAGCTGGCGCAGCGCTTCCATGGTGACCCAGGTCCCAAGCGAATGAGCAACGATGTCGATGCGGCGCGCGCCGGTCTGCGCCAGCATTCTCAGCGTCACTTCGAGCTGGTCGCGAGCAACGCTGGCGCTTTCCTTGTCGTAGACATAATCGGTGGTCTTGGCGCCCGACGCCCAGGAAAACAGCACGGGCGTGCCCGGATAGCCGGAATCATGGGTGATCTGAGTGACGCGGTAGACGGCGTCGTCGAAGCCGGTGTTATAGCCGTGGACGAATACCATGACGCGGCCGCCGCGCGCCGCGATGTCGGCGCTGAGTGCGCTGGAGAATTTCGGCTGGGTGTCGTAGCCGACGACCTCGGAAGCCATGAAGTATTTGGCCGGATCGTCCGACTTGCCGCGCGAGCGTCGCTCGATCTGGCCTGTCTTGTGGATGCCGGGGACGGTGACGTTGACGCGGGCATAATTCAGCGTCGCCGAGCGCTCGCCGTCGAAGACCTTGTTGGGATCGTCGGAGCGCTTGCGCGTGGTGGCGATGAAGATCGAGTGGTTGCCGGCGATTTCCGTCACCGGCACCGCCACCATGGCGCTGCCGAGCAGTTCCTCGGTTTGGCGGCCGCCGCAGCCGGCGAGCAGCGCGGCAAGGACAATGATGCAAATCGTCTTCAAGGGCACTAAAGCAATTCCACTTCGGCCTAACCAAAGGCCCATCCACCTCCGCCGCACCTCCCGGACAGGCGAAGTGCGGCGGAAGTAAGTCGCAGGCGCCGAAATGCGCTCAACGCCTCGCGACTGCCATCGCACTGTTGCGCGAAAGCCAGAACGGCGGGAGGCGGATAGGGAACTCGCAAGGCAATCACTTCAGGTCTGCGCCAACGCCGATAATCCGCCATCAAATGCGCAGCGTATGCTAGGTTCTCGACACCGCATCGTGGCAAACCAATGGGCATGCCGTGTTGCTCACAGAACATGCGATCCGGGGTGCTCTTGCCATGACCAGTTTCTCCTCTCGCGTCGCTGCCGCCGCTGCCGCGATCCGCGAGATCTTTCCCGAAACGCCGCTGCAGGAAAACGACTATCTGTCGAAGAAGACCGGCGCGCGGGTGCTGCTGAAGCGCGAGGACCTGACGCCGGTGCGATCCTACAAGATCCGCGGCGCCTTCAACTTCTTCCGTAAGACGCTGGCCGCCGGCAACAATGCCGAGCTGTTTGTCTGCGCCTCGGCCGGCAATCACGCGCAGGGCTTTGCCTTCGTCTGCCGCCATTTCGGAAAAAAGGGCGTTGTCTTCATGCCGGTGACGACGCCGCAGCAGAAGATCGACAAGACGCGGCTGTTCGGCGGGGAATTCGTCGAGATCAGGCTGGTCGGCGATTTCTTCGACGACTGCTATCGCGCCACACTCGAATTCACCGAAACCGCCGGCGCACACATGGTGCCGCCTTTCGACCATAAGGACATCATCGAAGGGCAGGCGACCGTCGCCTACGAAATATCAGGCCAGATGCCCGGCGCGCGCATGCCCGATATCGTCATGCTGCCGGTCGGCGGCGGCGGCCTGGCCGCCGGCGTCACGCATTATTTTGCCGACCAGCAGCGTGAAACACGTTTCGTCTTTTGCGAGCCGGCAGGCGCCCCGAGCCTGAGCGAGAGCCTTGCCGCCGGAAAGCGGGTCAAGCTCGCCAAAGTCGACAATTTCGTCGACGGCGCGGCGGTGGCCGAGATCGGCCGCGAGCCGTTGCGCCACCTCAAGGAGTTTGCCGCCGACGCCGTGCGGCTGATCCCGGAAAACCGGCTCTGCGCCACCATGATCGAAATGCTCAATGTCGAAGGCGTCGTGCTCGAGCCGGCCGGCGCGCTGGCGATCGATGCGCTCAAGGATTATTCCAGGAAGGAAATCAGGGGCAAGACCATCATCGCCGTGGTGTCGGGCGGCAATTTCGATTTCGAGCGGCTGCCGGATGTGAAGGAACGAGCGCTGCGCTTCGAGGGCTTGAAGAAATACTTCATTATCCGCTTTCCGCAGCGGCCCGGCGCGTTGCGCGATTTCCTCGAATTGCTTGGTCCCGACGACGACATTGCCCGCTTCGAATATCTGAAGAAATCGGCGCGCAATTTCGGTTCGGTGCTGATCGGCATCGAAACCAAGGATCGCCGCAATTTCGACCTGCTCAAGGCGAATTTCGACGCCGAGAGCGTCCATTACCAGGACATCACCGAAAACGAGACGCTTGCCGGGTTCATCATATGAGCAGCAACGATTTTCCAAACACTCAGGCGAAGGTTTTTATTGCGCTGTTTTCCGGCATCAATGTCGGCGGCAACCGCATCGTCAAGATGGCGGAACTCAGGTCATTCTTCGAGCAGCTCGGCTTCTCCGATATCGCCACCTACGTGCAGAGCGGCAACGCCGTGTTCCGGTCGCCAGATGGCGACGCGGCGATGCTGACCAGGCGGTTGGAAGCGGAATTCGAGAAGAAATGGGGGTTCCATTCGCGCATCATGGTGCGCGATCTCGGCTGGCTCGAGCGGCTGGCGGCAGACAATCCCTATCCGGAAGTGGTGGGCGAGCCAACCAAGCTGCACGCCTATGCGCTGGAGCGCCAGCCGACCGCCGAAGAGGTCGCCCGGCTGGCGGAAAAATGCACCGGGCCCGAACGCTTCGAGATCAAGGGCGACGTGCTCTACCTGTATGCTCCCGACGGGCTTGGCAAATCGGTCTTTGCCAATCTCATCCCGCGCGTTCTGAAGGTGCCCGGCACGGCGCGCAATTGGCGCACCGTGCTGATGCTGCTGGAGATGGCCAGGGCCGGCGGTTGACAGGTCGTCTACGCAGCCGGAGCGCGTTTCCAGTCGAATGCCAGCTCCTCACGGAAGGCAAGGCGCTTGATGTGCTCGGCGACGACCGTTTCCAGGCGCTCGAGCGAGCCGGCCTCGTCGGTTGTCACGGCAATGTGCAGCGCTGCCGGGTCCGCATCGAGAACCGTGCGGCCGAGCGTCAGATCGATTCTGCCGTGATTCGGGTCGAATTCGACCGGGAATTTATGCGCCCAATGTTTGCACAGCTGCTGCAGATAGCGGCTGGCATGTTCGGTGGCGACATCGACATGGCTGGTCGGCACGAATGAATTCTCCCTGGGAATGCGGACGCGAAAACCCGAATCACGGCCTGCCTACGTCCGCTCAAGATGGCGTAATCGGCTACCAGCTGCCGGTGTTCGGCATCGACGCCCACGGTTCGGCCTTCGGCTTTGCCGGACCTTTCTGCAACAGCTCGATCGAGATGCCGTCCGGCGATTTGACGAAGGCCATGTTGCCGTCGCGCGGCGGCCGGTTGATGGTGACGCCATTGTCCATCAGCCGCTGGCAGGTGGCGTAGATGTCGTCGACCTCATAGGCGAGATGGCCGAAATTGCGGCCGCCCGTGTAGTCTTCCGGATCCCAATTGTAGGTCAGCTCGACCAGCGGTGCCTTTTCGGAGATGCCGCTTTGCTCGTCTTCGGGCGCGGCGAGGAAGATCAGCGTGTAGCGGCCTTGCTCGTTTTCATGACGGCGCACTTCCTTGAGGCCAAGCTTGTTGCAGTAGAAATCGAGCGAAGCATCGATGTCGGCGATGCGGACCATGGTGTGCAGATAGCGCATGATTTCCTCCTTATGTTGCGTTGCGGCGCAACATAGGGGCGGCCCGGCGAAAGGGCAATTGGCCACGCTTGCCGGCGCCGGCAAATGACAAATCCGCTATTCCTGTATGGAACCGTGAAAAAAGGCACGTCAGGTCTTGCACACACCGGAAGCCGGGGTGTTAATCTGACACCAAGAATCAGTTGCAGTGTTTCTTGAAAAAAGGGGGCGTTCTTATGGGGGAAAAGGCCTCTTTCATGGGGCGGGACGGGGCCGGTAACGATGCGTTGAAGCGGGATGAGAGCGCCGATACGGCCGATCTCGTCGAAATCGCCGGCGCCATCAAATGGTTCGACGTGGCCAAGGGCTACGGGTTCATCCTTCCCGATGATGGTGCTTCGGGCGACATCCTCCTCCATGTGACATGCCTTCGAAAGGACGGATTTCAGACCGCCCTGGAAGGCGCCCGTGTCGTCTGCCTGGTCAAGCAGGGCGAGCGCGGGCTGCAGGCCTTCCGCGTGCTCTCGATGGATGTCGCCACGGCGGTGCATCCGGCGGAGATGCAGGAGCAGCGCACCCATGTCGCGGTGACGCCGGAAAGCGGCCTCGAACGGGCGCTGGTCAAATGGTTCAACCGCACCAAGGGGTTCGGCTTTCTGACCCGGGGCGAGGGCACCGAGGACATCTTCGTCCACATGGAGACGCTGCGCCGCTACGGCATCACCGAGCTCCGGCCGGGCCAGGTGGTGCTGGTTCGCTTTGGACGCGGCGATAAAGGCCTTATGGCTGCCGAAATTCACCCCGATATGGGTACCTTGCCGGTCTCGCATTAGGGTCTGACCCATCCCCATGGAATCGGGATGGAGCTCCATCTCTCTTTGCTTGACCATCATTTCTCTTTGCTTGACCATCATTTTTTCCGAACCGTAGGTTCGGGATCATGGTCTGGCACCATTTCCGGTCGAGGATTTTGAATGGCTCACAGGAACCGGCTGACAGCTGCCGCGATTGGCGCCGCGATCGCCTTTGTCGTCGCCACCGGCGCTTTCTTCTATTCGCTGGGATCAACTTCGGCGGACAGCCGGGCGATGATCCTGCCGGTCGATCCGACGCCGCTGGTCGCGGTGACGAAATCCGGTGAGCGCTCGTTTTCGGTCGAAATCGCCGACACCTCCGCCGAACGCGAGGCCGGCCTGATGTTTCGCGAAGAGATGGCCGACGATCACGGCATGCTGTTCGTATTCGACGCCGAGCAGGAGGTGAACTTCTGGATGAAGAACACGCCGATGCAGCTCGACCTGATCTTCATCGGCCAGGGCGGGAAGATCCGGGCGATCAGGCAAGGCGAGCCGCAATCAGAAGCGATTGTCTCGCCCGGCGCGCCGGTTCGCTTCGTGCTCGAGCTCAAGGCGGGCACCGCCGCCAGGAACGGCATCGAGGACGGCGACCTGTTGCGCCACCCCGCAATCGGCACCGCGCCCAACTGAGCGCGCAGGATTCGCGGCAGATGCAGTTTTTCTCCCATGACAGGTTCGAGATTGCTTTCCTTGACCGCCAGCCGGCATCGGGGCAGGGCGATCCGGTGCTGATGATCCATGGCTTTGCCTCGAGCCATTACGTCAACTGGGTGTCACCTGGCTGGTTCAAGACGCTGAACGACGCCGGTTACCGCGCCATCGCCTTCGACAATCGCGGCCATGGTTCGTCCTCGAAGAGCTACGACGAAGCGCAGTACACGCCGGCAAAAATGGCGTCCGACGCGGCAGCGCTTTTGAACCATCTCGGCATCGAACGCGCCCATGTCATGGGTTATTCGATGGGTGCGCGCATATCGGCCTTCCTGGCGCTCTCCGACCCGGACAAGGTGGCGACGCTGGTCTTCGGCGGTCTCGGCATCGGCATGGTCGACGGCGTCGGCGACTGGGATCCGATAGCCGACGCCCTCCTGGCCGAGGACCCGGCAGCCACCAGCGACCCGCGCGGCCGCTCGTTCCGCGCCTTCGCCGATCAGACCCGCAGCGATCGCCGGGCACTCGCCGCCTGCATCGCCACCTCACGCGAATTGCTGAGCGAGGCCGACCTTGCCCGCATTGCCCAGCCGACCTTGATTGCGGTGGGAACCAAGGACGACATCGGCGGCTCGCCGGATGAACTCGCCGCCCTGATGCCCAACGCCAGGGCTTTTCATATCGAAGGCCGCGACCACATGCTGGCGGTCGGAGACAAGACCTTCAAGCAGCGCGTGCTGGAGTTTTATGCCGAGCATCCGCTTTGATGGACGGCTCCCCCAAAACGGGAGTTGGGCTTGAAGCCGGAGTGCTTAGCGATTTTGCAACAATAACAGCGGTAAGTAAGCATAAAGCGCGGATCGCTTCAAATTCCGCCACACGCTCAACGGAGGCTGGGGGGAACGATGGCACAATGGGGAAGGACCGACGCCGCTTTGCCGGGAGTCATTGCAAAAAGTAGGTTCGGCGAATTGTCGGTCTTATTAGCGCTGGCCGCTTTGGCGGCAGGGGCGATCGCGATCACCGCGTTGGTAGCAATGCCGAGCGACGCGTCCGCACTGTTCCAGAACAGTGCGACCGGCTTCTTTGCCGCGGTATTTTTTCTGGCCGGGCCATTGGCGCATCTTACCGGCGTGGTCTTCGGGTTGATGGCGCTGGGCCGTCCAAACGACAATCGTGTGCTCGGCCTGGCTGGCGTCGTCGTCAACGGCGCGTCGCTTGCGGCCGGGGTGTTCATGTTGTGGACAATGGCATCGACGATCGGCGCGTTTACCTGATTTTCGGGCCAGACCTCCGGCAGGCAAGCCAGCGTCGGGCTAGGATCCGCTCGGGCTGTGCCCAAGCGCCTGGAGTGAGCGCGCCATGTTTTGCCGGGCCTGGGTTTCGAAGCGCCGGCGGAACTCCTCGCTGTGGAAGATATACGGGCGGGCGAGGAAGCCCTTTAGCACAGCGGCACGGCCGGCCCGCCACATCGGCTCATCGAGCCACCGATATTCACGGCGGACCGCCTGTTCATAAGCGTCGAACACGTCGGGCGCGGCACCCAGGATCGCCAGGTCCATGTCGAGCAACAGCGCGGCGTCGGGAACCGAATGCTGGTCGCCAAGGGGTGGCAACTCATGGCCGGCGGTGGCAGTGATCATTGCCGCGATGCGGCCGAGGCGTTGTGCATCGGCGCGACCGGCAAGCTTTTCCTCGGCAAGTGCGGCGCTCCTCGCCTCATTGTCCTTGGCGCGGCTGTCGTAGATTGCGTCGTGGAACCAGATCGCCGCTTCGACTGCTTCAGCATCGTGCAGCAACGCCTTGTAATCATTGGCCAGCGCCAGCATTGCGTCGATGTGGCCGAGGTTGTGATAATGGCGGTCACTGGCCTTGTAGAGCGCGGAAAGCTCGCGCTTCAGCTTCTCATCGATCAAGGTTGCGTTTTCCATGGCTGCTTGAAATTCCGCGAACCAAATCCATTTGACGAAGCACCAAGGAAAATTGAGTTCACCCGTGCTATGATCTGGCTTATAGGTGCAGCCGGAGAATAGGCAAGCCGCCAAGCCGAGACATTTGGATGGCCGGAGACATCAGATGAACAGCGTTACGATTTCCCGTCCCACCATGGTGCAGCCGGTAGATCCGATCTGGCGCTCGATCCGCGACGAAGCGATGGAAGCGGTCAACCGCGATCCGCTGCTGGCGGCGTTCCTCTATTCGACCATCCTCAATCAGGAAAACTTGGAAGAAGCGGTCATTCACCGGCTGGCCGAGCGCCTCGCCCACCAGGACATCGGCTCCGACCTCATCCGCCAAACGTTCAAGGCGATGGCGGCCGACGACAAGGACTGGTCGACGACGGTGCGCGTCGATATCCAGGCCTATTATGACCGCGATCCGGCCTGCGACCGCTTCATCATGCCGGTGCTCTACTTCAAGGGCTTTCATGCCATCCAGACGCACCGGCTGGCGCATTGGCTGTGGAACCAGGGCCGCCAGGATTTCGCGCTGTATTTGCAGAGCCGGTCGTCCTCGGTGTTCCAGACCGACATCAATCCGGCCGCCCACATCGGCAAGGGCATCTTCCTCGACCACGCCACCGGCCTCGTCGTCGGCCAGACGGCGGTGATCGAGGACGACGTGTCGATCCTGCACGGCGTCACGCTGGGCGGCACCGGCAAGGCCGGTGGCGACCGCCATCCCAAGATCCGCTACGGCGTGCTGATCGGCGCCGGCGCCAAGATCCTCGGCAACATCGAGATCGGCCATTGCTCGAAGATCGCGGCGGGTTCGGTGGTGCTCTCGCCGGTACCGCACAATAAAACGGTTGCCGGCGTGCCGGCCCGCGTCGTCGGCGAGACCGGCTGCGACCAGCCTTCGCGGCAGATGGACCAGCTGTTGCCATCGCAGACGATGGACCACGTCGTCAGCTTCGACATCTGAGCGCTTAGGGCAGGGGCTGAATTCCTGCCCCTATGCCGGCTTGCCTTTACATGGCCATTGTCGACGTGCCAGAAGCGCGTTCACCAATGCATGTCGCCCAAAGTGCCCAGCGGTTTTGGGATGGCGACATGCATGAAGCAAGATTTAAAGCGCGTCGTATCGATCTCTTCAGACGCGATGCACTTTAGCAAGCGACGATCGGAGAAGACTGTTGAAGCCGGACGAAATCAGAAAGCTGGACGCCTATTTCAAGCGCACCTTCCAGAACCCCAAACTCGAAGTGAAGGCGCGGCCGCGCAAGGAAGATTCGGCCGAGGTCTATGTCGGCGACGAGTTCCTCGGCATCGTCTTCAAGGATGAGGACGACGGCGATTATAATTTCTCGATGGCGATCCTCGACATCGATTTGGCCTGAGCCGGGAATTTAGCTGGCGTCAGCGGGACAGCGCCCCCCTCTGGCCTGCCCTCTTTGCCACCACTTGGCATCTCCCCCACTTGGGGGGAGATTGGCAGCTTCGGCGCTGCGCTCTTCCTGCAACATTGGAGATTGGCGAAAGCCAGTGTGACGACCGATCTCCCCCCTCGTGGGGGAGATGTCAAGTGATCGTAAAGAGGGCAGGACAGAGAGGGGCGCGAAGGATCGCTACGGAACGACCCGTTTTGTTGCCTAACGCCCAGCCTTCAGCACACGTGCTGCCTCGCCCGAAATCGCAGCGTCGAGCGCGTGCCAGTCGCCCAGGAATTCCCGGGGGAAGCGGTAGGTGAGGCTGAGATTGTCGCCGATCAGGATGTCGCGTTCGCAGGGCGCCAGCGATTCGTCGGCGCTCGGGCCGCTCAGGCAGCGTGCGACGAACGGATCCTTGCCGGGGCGGTCGGCGACCGCCAGCACTTCGTTGAGATAGCCTGATTTTTCGCTGAAGGCGTAAAGCGTGGTGCCGCCAGGGCCGGGCGTACCCGGTTTGGCGATCAGCGCGCTGTAGATCGGCGCGAAGCGCCCGCTCATGTCGCGCGACATCATCTGCGGCTCGAACGACAGGAAGACGATGTCCTTGCTGGGTCCGGTGTGGTTGAAGTCGTTGCGGGCAGCCTCGCTGTAGCCGTCCATCTCGGGATAGCGCAGATAAAGGTCGAGCCGCGAGGTGATGCCGTCGCGCCGGGCCTGGCCAAAGCGGATGACATTGGCCGGCACGGCGATGATGTTGTTGCCGATGACGACCTTGTGGACCGTGGTGTCGTCGGTGTATCCGGCCATGGCGATCGAGCGGCCGAACCATTTGCCGCCAAGGCTGATCGCCACCGAAAGCAGCGCCAGCGTCGCGAACGTATAAAACACCCGCTTCATCAGCGTCGAATCGACGACGCCGAGTTGCGGGTTCTCTGTGGCGGCTGCCTGCTTCATCGCGACCCTCGTTACCGTCCCATCGGGTGTGCCTCAGCGGCACATCTCGGCGCGGCACGGCTCTTGCTACGCAGCTTTTGCAGGCGACTGTGCGATTTCATGGTAAACGGAGGGTAAAAGATGGGTCCGGTCGAACAAATCATATTCAGTTTTATGGCTGGGCTGACGGCGTGCGGCCTGGCCGGATCGGCGATGGAGCTGATCGCCGGCCGCAAGCTTGCCTTCGTCCAGCCCTATGTGTCGTCGAAGCACATGCTGCGCTCGCTCGCTGCGACGGCTTGCGCCGGGCCGCTGATGTTCGCCAATGAGGTGCTGGACGCCTGGCGCGAGCGCCGCATTTCGGTGCTGGAGCTGATCTCCTGCGGCTGTACGGCGACCGTCTGGGCGCTGGCGCTGGGCATGGTGGTGATCGCCATTGCGTCGTGGGCGGCTTCGCTTCTAGGGTCAGGCGGCTTGTCGGTGTGAGACCATCTGGAGACAGCGATGCCGATCTACGCGATTGACGGAAAAGCGCCCGCCTTCGAGGACGCCGACAGCAACTGGATCGCGCCCGACGCCACCCTGATCGGCAATATCAGGATCGGCCGCAATGCCGGCTTCTGGTTCGGCGTCGTCGTCCGCGGCGACGACGAGCCGATCGTCATCGGCGCCGATACCAACGTGCAGGAGCACACGATCATGCACACCGACGCCGGCTTTCCGCTGACCGTCGGCCAAGGCTGCACGATCGGCCACCGTGCCTTGCTGCATGGCTGCACGATCGGCGACAACAGCCTGATCGGCATGGGCGCCATCGTGCTGAACGGCGCGAAGATCGGCAACAACTCGCTGGTCGGCGCCGGCGCGCTGGTCACCGAAGGCAAGAAATTCCCTGACAATTCGCTGATCGTCGGCTCGCCGGCGCGCGTCGTCAGGATGCTCGACGAAGCCGCAATCGCCAGGCTGCGCGCCTCGGCCGCGCATTATGTGGCCAACGGCAGGCGGTTCAGGGCTGGGTTGAAGAAGGTCTAGCCCACCCGGAATGGTGGAGCCGGGCCTTAGGATATCGAAAGCATAGCCCCTTCCAAGTCAAACCGGCTGGGCGGTCGGCCGGAACAAGATCTCGTTGATATCGACGTCGTCGGGCTCGTTGATCGCGAAGGCGACCGTGCGGGCAAATGTATCTGGCCCCACGGCGATCTTGCTCACGAAGTCCCTGGTGCCCTGCTGGATATCCTTCTCGCTGATATGCTCGAGCAACTCTGTGCTGACAGCGCCCGGCGAGATCACCGTTGTGCGGATGTTGTAGGGTTTCACCTCTTTCCGCAGACCCTCGGACAGCGCACGCACGGCGAACTTGGTGGCGCAATAGACCGTCGCACCCGGGTCGACCACATGGCCATAGACGGACGAGACATTGATGATGTGCCCCGATCGCTGCTCCTTCATGTACGGAAGCGCGGCCGCGATGCCGTAAAGGACGCCCTTGATGTTGACGTCGATCATCCGGTCCCATTCGTCGACCTTGAGCCGTTCGAGCGGGGCTAACGGCATGAGGCCCGCATTGTTCAGCATCACGTCGATGCGGCCGAATTCCCGGATCGCCGTGTTCACCAGGTTGTGGACCTGGCCGGCGTCGGTGACGTCCGTAGTGACGGCCTTGGCTTTGTGCCCAGCGGCGGTCAGTTCCTGGACAAGGGCGTCGATGCGGTGTGACCGGCGTGCACCCAGAACCACGGAAGCGCCTCGCGCGGCAAGATGGCGTGCCGTTGCTTCACCGAGGCCGCTGCTGGCACCGGTGATGACGACGACCTTGTTCTCGATTCCTTCAGACATGCGATTCTCCTAGACAAGAATTGAAAGAGTTCAGGTGCGGGGCCCGGCCGAGGCGGCGAGTAGGGCCGAGCCTGTGAGCAGGACGGCGCTAAGAAGGAAGGCGCTCCACCAGCCGGCCACGTCGAACAGCAGGCCTCCTGCGATGGCGCCGCCCGCGATCGCGAGCTGGATCAGGGCGACCTGGAGGCCACCCCCGGCCTCCGGGTCTTCAGGGATGAGCGTGGTCATCCAGGTGTTCCACGCCACCGGGATCGGGGTCGCGAACAGTCCCCAAAGAACCAGCAGGCCGGCCGTAGCGCCTGCAAACGGTCCAAAGGCAATCAGCAGTAGAGCGAAGACCGCGAGTGCAGTCGGCAGCCCGATCAGCACGACTGTCAGGTGCCGCCGGAGTATGAGGCCGATGATCGACAGTCCCGCCAAGCCACCGAGGCCGACGCCCAATAGGGCCATTGAGAGGGTGTTCACCTCCAGGCCCGTCACGTTTTCCAGAAACGGCCGCAGATAGATCGAGAGCGCGTTCTGCCCGATGAAAGCGAGCCCGGTCGCGCCCATGCCGATGGCGAATCTGCGATTCCGCAGCAGGCCGAACATGCTCGACACCGAGGCGGTCTCCATCGGTGGCATCTTCGGGAGAACGGCCAACTGCCACACGAGCGCCGCGAGGCCGATGGGGACAGTGACGAAGAAGGTTCCTCGCCATCCGATCAGCGATCCGAGAAGGCTGCCGACGGGCGCGGCGATCACCAATGCGAAGGCAGTGCCGCCCTGGAGCAAGGCAATGGCCTTGGGCAGGTCTGGTCCCGCGGCCAGGCGGGCCAGAATGGCCGTCGACAGTGACCAGAAACCGCCGATCGCGATGCCGACCAGCGCCCGCCCGGCCAGGAAGACCAGGAAGTTGGGAGCAAGCGCCACCGCCAGGCTCGATGCGGCCAGCACTGCCGTAAAGAGCAGAACCACCGTCCGTCGGTCGACGTTTCGCAACACCGAGTTGTCGAAGAGGCTGGTAACCACGGCGAAGAATCCGGACACCGCGATTGCCTCGCCGGCCTGACCCTCGGAGACAGCCAGATCCTGAGCGATCGAGGTGAGCAGGCTCACCGGCAGGAACTCCAGTCCGACCAGAAGGAAGGTCAGCAGCGACAGGCAGACCACCGCAGACCATGGAGTCGTGCTGTCAGCAGCGGCGGCCTCGCCCAGCGCGAGTTCAATGGTCATAAGCAGTCTCCTGTCCGTTCGCGAACTAGGTAGTCGGGCTGGCCAAATGCGACTAGCGGGTATAATTTTGATGTGGTTGTGAATGAGGCTCATCAATGCCACGCGACGAGTTCGCCGAAATGCGCGCGTTCCTGGAGATCACCCGGACGCGGAGCTTCACTCGAGCGGCCGCCAAGCTCGGGGTCACTCCGTCGGCTCTTAGCCACACCATCAAGTCGCTGGAGTCGCGGCTTGGCGTCCGTCTTTTGTCTCGCACCACGCGCGACGTGGCCCCGACTGCGGCCGGTCAACGCCTCAGGGAAGGCATCGAACCGCATTTCGAAGGGATCGCGGCTGAGGTCAGCGCTCTCGGCGTCCTGCGCCACAGGCCGTCCGGGAACATTCGCCTTGTGTGCACGGACGATTCGGTCGACATTGTCTTCCGCGCCCGGCTGCCAAAGTTCCTGAGCGACTTCCCCGACATCAATGTCGAACTGGTGGTCGACAACGCCTTCACCAACATCGTCGAGCGCCAGTTCGATGCCGGTGTGCGGCTGGGCGAGTCCATTGCCCGGGATATGGTAGCCGTGCGCATCGGAGCCGACGTAACCTACACCGTCGTCGGCTCACCCCATTACTTCGCCCACCGGTCACCGCCCGAGACGCCGCAGGAGCTGACCGACCATAATTGCATCAACTACCGGCTGCCGACGTCAGGATCGGTCTATGCCTGGGAATTGCGGGAAGGCGCGCGCGAGTTCAGCGCTCGGGTCGAGGGGCAGCTGACGCTTAACAACATGGGGCCGGCGATCCAGGCCGCGCTTGACGGTGTGGGCTTGGCCTATCTACCGCGCGAACTCGTCCTTCCACACATTGAGAGTGGCCTTCTCCAGGAGGTCCTGACCAATTGGTGCCCGACGTTCCAGGGCTACCACTTGTATTATCCAAGCCGACGCCATCCCTCTCCGGCGTTTTCCGCCTTTGTCGACGCGTTCCGTATCAGGGGCAAGTAACGGGGTTTTCGACGGCAAACGGCAGCTCGAATCCAACAAACGGGTCGTGCGACAGCTTGGATGACGAAGCGCAGCTGGAGGCAAGGCCGAGATAACTGGATCGAGATGTGTTCCGCCGGAAATGGTGGAGCCGGCCCGGGGACGGGGCCGGCTCCTTAAACCCGGTCGTTGGGGACGGGGGGGGGGGGGGCTCGCCCCGGGTTTGCGTAGCGTCCAAAGCGGGCGCG
>NZ_JBVVQF010000020.1:0-55789 GCF_055811815.1 Mesorhizobium sp. WSM4836 | reverse complement strand
CTGGGGGCGCCGGCCGGGGGGCGGGGCGGGGCATATACCCGCGGGGGGGGGGGGTGGGGGGGGGGGGGCAGTCGACCGGGTTTTGCGTCGCGTCCTCAGCGGACGCTGGCGACCGCGTCGGAGCGGCCGTCGTTGATCGTCACCCAGGCGCCGGAATTCCGCTCGGATTGGCGCTTCAGGTAGGTGTAGCCGGTATTAGTCCAGGACAGCACTTTGGGCTGGAGATTGTCGAGAATGAACTCGCCAAGGCTGGTGCGCACGGTCAGCACCGCATGGCCGTCGCCATTGCGCTGGCGCACCACCGTCATCAGCAGATCGCCGGTCGGCACGCCGATGCTCATCAGCTCGCGGCGCTTTTCCAGCGCATAATCCTCGCAGTCGCCGAAGCCATTATTGGGAAAGGACCAGACTTCCTCCTTGCCCCACATTTCCATGTCGGTGCGCGGCGCGACCTTGCTGTTGACCGCATTGTTGATCGTGATGATCGCCGCCCACAGCTTGCGGGTGAGTTCGACCGGTGCCTGGCCAGGCGTCCTCTGATTGCATTCCCGCGGAAGCTGCCGGCACAATTCGTAGTGACCGACCGGCTGCGTGGTGCGGCCGCCAGTGTGCATGAAGGCCGGCTCCGCCGCGTTTGCAATCCCCCAGCCGAAAAGCTGCATCGCTATTGCCGCCAGCAACAGCTTGCCCCTCATCCTGTTCATTATTCAGTCTCCCCGTTTAAGGAGACAATGACACGGCCGGATTTATTTGACGCAAAAGCGCGAAGTAGATATTAAGTAAAACGCCAATAGAATAAACATAAAATTTAACGCAATTGAGTATAGAATTGTTTAAGCATTCCAGCCGGGTATATTCCCATGCTTCGTCGCACCGTTCGAACAGCTAGGATGGCAGGACAGAGGGGGGCGCGAAGGATCGCCAGCCTCTCTTCCCGATGGCGCTAAGGCTTCCGCGTTAGCCGCGCGACGAGCTGAATTCGGTATCGAGCGTTTCCGGCCGCTGGATGACGGCGAACTCGATGGCGACGCCATCTTCGAAATGGCGCACCACTTGGCCGCGCATGGTGCCCAGCATCACCTGGACGCCGATGGCCGGTTTGACGTCGATCTCGATTGCCGCGCCAGACAGCGACAGGTCGATGATGCGGCACTGGTACTGCCGTCCGTCGGCAAGCTGCAGCACGCTCGTCGGGTTGCGCGGTGCGACGCGTTCATGGCGGCGGTCTTCCGGCAGGTCGAGCTCGTGCTTGTTGGCAAGCCAGGTCAGTTGCGCGGCGAGCTTGTCCCTCTTGCGCTCCGACGCGATGACGGTCATCGCAAAGCCATCCTGCAGGGTGCGCGTGATGACGCCTTCGATGCGGCCGATATGATCGATATAGGCAATGACCTTTTCGCCAGCCAGGCCGGCGCGCTCGGTGCGCAGCGAAACGTTGCCGGGCGACATGTCGACCACCTGGCAGGGATGTTCGGTGCGGTCTTCCAGCATGAAGCGTCCGTAAATTTTCACGCGGACGCGCTGAAAGTTACGCCTTTCAGCTTGGGACGGCGCATGGTCGACCGCCGCTGACCTCATGACTGCCATACCCCGTTCGGCATTCCGCGCATGGATGCGGGGAATTTCAGCGGAAAACTACAACAAAGCAGGTTAACAAAGGGGAAAGGCCGGCGCTGTTGCTTTAAGCTTTTGCCATCATTCCTCGCGTCCGCCGTCGAAGACGACCAGGTGACGGATGCGGCGGGCCTGGCCGAGCGCCGAAATCGTTTCGGGCGGGTCGAATTCCGACGGGGCGAGCGAGGGAACCTCTATCGCCGGCCGGTTCTTCAGGAACATCGGCTCCTTGTCGGGATCGACGACACGGATCGAATCGATCAACGCGTCGAGAACCGGGTCGGCGCCCAGCCAGAAGGGCTTTTCGACCGCGGTTATCACGCCGAGGCAGCGCGGGCTCTCGGCCCCGCCGTCGAGCGGCAGCGCGAGCAGTTCGAACCTGTTGGAGCGACCATTGCGGCTGAAACCCTCATAGGTCATGAGCATCACCGATTTCAGGTCGAAGACGCCGTCGGTCAGCTTCGAAATCAGCCGCTGGTCCTTCTCGCGCCACAGCGAAGGGAATGAAAACCCCTTGAGTTCCCGGCCATAAACCGCGCAGAGCCTGGTGCCGGCGAGCCGGAACACAGCTTCGCCGCGCGTGTCCTTTTCCAGGATGAACGTGTCGGCCAGCAGCGACTTGATGTCGGCCGGTTCGACTTCCGAGCGTTTCGGGGCAGGGCGTCCGTCACGCAACCGGTTCCAATAATGGAACAGCGTGATCGATCCGGTCTGGTTCATGCTAATGCTGCTCCGCGCATTCTGTCTTCTGATGTCCCATCGGTGAACAGAAGGACGCCCTCCGAAGACCTACATGCGTTGCGGAGCAGGATGCGTGCCAGTATCGTTCATACTTGTTCACGGGTCGGGGCGGTTAAGGTTAACAACTGGTTTACGTTGCCTGCCTGCCAGCCCTGTGGCACACCAAAACCACTCCAGAAGCGGTCGTTTTGCGACGATCGGCAGCACTTCAGTCAAGAGTTCAGGGGGAGCAAGGGGGCTCGACCAGCCGTTCAAGGGAAACCTTGGACGGCTTCTTTCTTGATTCGGCGCTGCTGATTCGCCGTTTGTGATTCGGTTGGCCGTGATCTACATGCTCGCGAAGTCCAACCTAGCGACTGAGTGCAAGCCATATGAACGACCCAGAAAGCCCACCGGAGATCGAGCAGGGCGACGATGGGCCTGTCGCCCGCGAACCGGAGCAGCGCCGCGAGCCGGTGTTCAATCTGCCGTCCGTGGTGCTGGCGATGATCGGCATCTGCGTCGCGGTCCATCTGATCCGGGTCTATTGGCTGACCGACGACCAGGATTTCGAACTGCTTGTTCGGGCTGCCTTTGTGCCGATCCGGTATTCCGGCCGCTTCGACCTGGATTTCTTCGCGTTTTTGAGCCCTTTCACTTATGCCTTCCTGCATGGCGGCTTTGCCCATCTTGGCATCAACATGGTGTGGCTCGCGGCCTTCGGCTCACCGCTGGCCAACCGCTTCGGCGCGCTGCGCTTCAGCCTGTTTTTCGCTGCGACCGGACTGGCGGCGGTGGCGCTGTTCTGGGCCATGCATCCGCTTGGCGAGACGCCGCTGGTCGGCGCCTCCGGCGCGATTTCCGGCATGATGGGCGCGGCGGCGCGCTACGGCTTCCGTATCGATCGCTCGTCGGGCAAGGCCGCCTTCGCCGGCCAGCCTTTGCCGATGGCGGCGGTGCTGCACTCGCGCGGCGTCGTCAGCTTTCTCGCCATGTGGATGGTGATCAACCTCGCGACCGGCCTCTTCGGCCTGGCGCCCGGCATTGACGGCCAGATCGCCTGGGAAGCCCATATTGGCGGCTTTCTTGCCGGCTTCTTCGGCCTGCGGTTTTTTGATCCCCCAAAGCAGGAGCACGAGCAGACGCCCCGGCAGGCGGACGAGCCGGAGACCTGAGACCTCCGCACTTGAAATGCAGCCGATCGCGGCGCACCATGTTCATCCCAGGGAAAGCCGGCCAGGACAGGAGCCGGCAGGAAATGCAGAGGAGGACGCCATGACTGTTAAGGCAATTCTCGAGGCAAAAGGCCACGACGTGGTGACGCTCGGGCCGAACGAAAAGCTCAGCGAAGCCATCCGCATGCTTTCCGAACACAGGATCGGCGCGCTGGTCATTACCAACGGCGATCACAAGATCGTCGGCATTCTTTCCGAGCGCGATGTGGTGCGGGTTCTCGCTAAGGAGGGGGCCGCGGCGCTCGACCTCGCCATCCGCTCGGCGATGACGCCCAAGGTGAAGATCTGCAATGAGAACCACACCGTCAACGAGGTCATGGAGATCATGACCAAGGGCCGCTTCCGCCATCTGCCGGTGGAAAAGAACGGACTGCTCGACGGCATCGTGTCGATCGGCGACGTGGTCAAGCGGCGCATCGAGGATGTCGAGCGCGAGGCCGAGGAGATCAGGGCCTACATCGCCACGGCATGAGGCGACGGCCGCCGGGTTGCCGGCCATTGAATTTTTTCAAGCTGCTATAGCAGTCCATCGCGGCAGGTGCGGGCCTGTGCCGCGTCGGCGCCTGCGGCTTTGCGCTTGTCTCTTTTGGCGGTTTGCACTAGCGAAGTTGCACATCAAAATATGCGTTCTCGCATATCCGCAATTTCAATATGCAGGCCCTTATGAGCATTATCGACACCCGCACGCCCGACGCCAAGCGCCTGGTTCCCGGCGCCACCGGTGACTGGGAGATCATCATCGGCCTCGAGGTCCATGCGCAGGTGACCTCGCAGGCAAAGCTGTTTTCCGGCGCCTCGACCATTTTCGGCGCCGTACCCAATGCCAATGTCAGCCTGGTCGACGCGGCGATGCCCGGCATGCTGCCGGTCATCAACGAGGAATGTGTCAAGCAGGCGATCCGTACCGGGCTGGGCCTGAAGGCTGAGATCAACCACAAATCGGTTTTCGACAGGAAAAACTATTTCTATCCCGACCTGCCGCAGGGCTACCAGATCTCGCAGTTCAAGCAGCCGATCGTCGGCGAGGGCAAGGTGATCGTGTCGGTCGGCCCGGACCGGCAGGGCGAATTCGAGGACATCGAGGTCGGCATCGAGCGCTTGCACCTCGAGCAGGATGCCGGCAAGTCGATGCACGACCAGCATGCGACGATGTCCTACGTTGATCTCAACCGCTCCGGCGTGGCGCTGATGGAGATCGTCTCCAAGCCGGATATGCGCTCCGCCGATGAAGCCAAGGCCTATGTCACCAAGCTGCGCACCATCGTGCGCTATCTCGGCACGTGCGACGGCAATATGGACGAAGGCTCGCTGCGCGCCGACGTCAACGTCTCGGTGCGCCGGCCCGGCGGCGAATTCGGCACGCGCTGCGAGATCAAGAACGTCAACTCGATCCGTTTCATCGGCCAGGCCATCGACTATGAGGCGCGCCGCCAGATTGCCATCCTCGAGGACGGCGGCAGGATCGAACAGGAAACGCGGCTGTTCGACCCTAACAAGGGCGAGACACGCTCGATGCGCTCCAAGGAAGAAGCGCACGACTACCGCTATTTCCCCGATCCCGACCTCCTGCCGCTGGAATTCGACCAGGCCTATGTCGACGCGCTGGCAAAGGACCTGCCGGAACTTCCCGACACCAAGAAAGCGCGGCTGATCACCTCGCTTGGCCTGTCGACCTACGATGCCTCAATCCTGGTTTCGGAAAAGGCGATTGCCGATTATTTCGAGAAGGTAGCGGCCGGGCGCGACGGCAAGCTCGCCGCCAACTGGGTCATCAACGACCTCCTGGGGGCCTTGAACAAGGCCGGCAAGGGTATTGAAAACGCTCCTGTTTCGCCCGACCAGCTCGGCGCGGTCATCGACCTGATCAAGGAAGGCACCATCTCCGGCAAGATCGCCAAGGATCTGTTCGAGATCGTCTGGAACGAGGGCGGCGATCCACGCCAGCTGGTCGAAAGCCGCGGCATGAAGCAGGTCACCGATACCGGCGCCATCGAAAAGGCGGTGGACGAGGTGATCGCAGCCAACCCGGATAAGGTCGAACAGGCGCGCGCCAAGCCGACCATGGCCGGCTGGTTCGTCGGCCAGGTGATGAAGGCGACCGGCGGCAAGGCCAATCCGCAGGCGGTCAACGAGCTGGTCAAGGCCAGGCTGGGAATCGAGTAGGATGTTCGTCCGCACCACCGGCGAGCGCGATCTGGCGGCAGTGCGCGCCCTGCTGATCGAGACATGGCATGCCACCTATGACGCCATCTACGGCGCGGCGCGGGTCACCGAAATCACCGATGAATGGCATTCGATCGCCGCGCTCAAAGCACGGCTGACGCGGCCGAACTCGGAGTTCCTGCTCGCCGACGACGGCAAAAGCATCGGCGGCATGGCTTTCGCCGCCGCCACCACGGATGCTGGGATCGTCATGCTGAACCAGCTTTACGTGCATCCGGCCTGGCAGAGGCAAGGCATCGGCCAAGCGCTGCTGGACGAGATCGAGGCCAGCTTTCCGGAGGCCCGGACGTTGCGCGTCGAGGTCGAGGAAGCAAATGCTCCGGCCATCGCCTTTTATCGCGCGAGAGGGTTCTTGCCCGCCGGCAACACGGCTGATTGCGGCGGCGCCTCAGGATTGCCGGCGCTGGTTTTGGAGAAGGCGATCGGCTAGCTCGTTCGCTTGGCGCTTAGTTGCGTTTCTCCGGCAGGTTTGAGCAGCCGGCAGCGAGAAGCTCGCACGGCAGGCTGCCGCCGCCGCCCGACGTGTGCGAGGGCGTGGCGGCTTCGATCTTTTCGACCTCGTAATATTTCGAGGTGACGCCCCATTTGTTTGACGCCCTGGCAGGTCGAGCGCACGCCAACCTCCGTCGCCTTCGCCGCCGTCTTGTAATAGGTGGTGATCCGGCAGGATTGGCTGACCGGCAGTGCGTTCGTCGGGCTCGTGACCGGCGACGGCCTTGGCTTGCGCCAGGTTGCGGACTGTGTTGGTGATCAGGAACACGCCGAGTTCGCTGGAAACCACCCTCCGGCTAGACAGCAGCATTTGTCCGATGGCGGTTCATCGCCCGCACGGGGAATGAACCGCGAAAACATCGGGCGGGCCCAGCGGCGTCGAGCCGCCGTCCTTTCTGATTGGATGGCTACTGCTTCACCACGCCTTTGGTTGTCGCTTTCGGCGCGATGACCTTGGGCTTGGGGGTTTTCGGGCCTGGATCGACTATCAGGGCGGCCGTGCAGGAGCATTTGCCCGAACCGCAGTTCAGGTCGTCCTTACACATTTTGGAATGCCGCATGTCGGTGCAGTCGGCGGTCCCTGAGCAGGAGCAACTGCCTTGCCCAATCGCTCCGGACTGACATTTGAAGCTCCATGCCGGATCGGCGGCAAGGCCGGCCACCGCGAGCGATAAGACAAAAAGCGTCGTCGAGATAAGCTTGCGCATGAATACCTCCCGGTTCTATCGACCGATTGAACCAGCAAGCAGAAACGCCTTCATCTCCCGCGCGGGAGATGAACTCGCATACCGGTGACGATCGTCAATGCTGTCCCTTCAGCACGACGAGATAACCGCGTTCGACGCGAAGCCGGAACGCGATTTGCCCTGCGGTGCCCGGATCTTTGGAAACTTTGTCGACGACATAGCCGCTGGGATGCGAGCCAAGCCATTCTTCCGGGTTGTCGGTGCTTTCGAATGGCTTTTGCAACCGGGCCAGGAAGCCGACTTCGCCTTGATAGTCGAAAGCCACGGCCCAGTCCGCATCCTTTCGCTCCTCGATGAAGTTGGCGAGCGGCGTCAGGTCATAGCGTTTGAACGCGGTTGCCGATGCAGCCGCGTGGCCGATGCCGAAAATGACAAGCATGACGACGGCCGAGCTTTTCAGCCTGGCGAGCGGGATCTCCGCCATGAAATAGCCGAACAGGATGACTATGAACGGCAACATCGGCACGACATAGTGGGGCTGCTTGCCGGATATCGCGCTGAACACCAGAAACACGGCAACGAACGAGAACGACAGCAGGCGCAAGGCGCGCAGATCCGGCGACTTCGTCTCGATCAGGCTGCGTATCCGCGTGCGCAGCTTCAACCGCCACACCTCGGGTATGAAGATCCACGGTATGAACATGACTGGCAGCAGCAGCAGATAGAAATAGAACGGCCGGCCGTGCGAATTGCGCAAATTCCCGGTGACGCGCCCCGCCGACTGATTCCAGACGAGATCGTAGACGAAATTGCCCTTTGTCAGGATGGTGGCCGGCATCAGCCAGATCGCCACCGGAATTAGCGCGGCGAGCACTGCCACGCCCACTCCGGCGAAGAAGTTCGGCGTCGTCAGTCCCGCCCGTCGGTCGCGCCAGGACGGGTAGAACAGGATTGGCGCGCCGATATGGATCAGCACCACCGGCCCTTTCGTCAGCACGCCCATGCCGATGAACAGCCCGGCCAGAACGGCCTGCCAGCGGTTGCCGCTGCGGGCAAAGGCAATCAACGACAACAGCGCCGCGAGCACAAAAACCGTCAGCAACAGGTCGAACAGGATGAGCGTCGAATAGATGACGAACACGCTGCTTCCGGCGACCAGCCAGGGGATGCGCCGCGCGATGTCATCGCGGCCCGGAAACAGGGTCTTTGCCAACGCCGTCGTCAGCCAGATGACGAGCGAGGAGGCGGCGAAGATGACCAGCATCGCCGCCGGCCGGCTGGCGCCGAAAATATTCCAGACAAGGTCGATAAGCCAAAACAGCAGTGGCGGCTTCTGCAGATAGGGCGCGAAATTCATCGTCGGGACAAAGATCTGTCCGCTCAGATACATTTCCCAGGTGACGCTGAGATATCGCGTTTCGTCGACGGGCAGCAGGGGCCGGAAAGCGACCGCAATTGCAATCAGCCCAAGCAAAAAAAGGTAGGGGAGCAGCCGCTCGGTAGATGTCGGTGTCAAAGATCGAGATCCGCGCCAGAAACCATTTTCTTCCAGCCGAGCATAGTGCCGCGTTTCTGGACCGCTAACGACCGCACCATGATTTTGGCCGAATTGCAACGATGCCGGTTTCGTTTCGCAGATTTTGCGGAGGATGTTTCTAAAGGCTTGGAAAACTTACGGGCCGGGCCTTTGGGCCGCTGCCGGTCAGGGGAACCCAGCGCAAATCAGCTGGAGCGTAACGGCGGCGACAATTCGCGCATCAACAGTTCGAGCTCGCGCTGATCGCCGGTACCGGTCTTGTCGAAGATCGTCGCCAGCTGCGACTTGACGGTGCCGTCCGAGACGCCGCCGGCCGCGGCGATTTCCTTTCGCGTCAGGCCGGCGGCTACGTGACCGGCGCCTCGCCTTTCTGCCGCGGTCAGTCCGAACAGCGCTGCAATGGCGTCCAGCGCCGGGATTGGTGCCGAACCGGCCGCGGCGATGAAGATCGCTGCGGCGGCGCGCTGCGAGATGCGCGCCGAGATTTCACGCCGCGCCAGCGGCATCACATGGGCCACCGCCGGAACGGCCGCTCTGGCCAGGGGAATGTTGATGCCGCAAGGTCCGAGCGCGAATTCGTCGCGCATGCCGAGCTGGACGGCACGGCCGATCGCAGCATTGGCGTTGGCATAGGTGAAGGAAAGCTGGCCGCGCACGCAAGCAACCGAAATGTTTTCGGCAAGCAGCGCTTCGGCTGACGGATTGGCGAAGATGATGGTCATGTCTTCGGCGACGATCAGCACCGGATGATCGAGGCTTTCGATGATGGAGCGGAAGATTTCGGCTTTGCGCCGCACGGCTTCGAACAGGTCGCCGATGGTCACCGCGCGCCGCCCATGCGGCGCCAGCAAACAGACAAGCTCGAGATCCTCGCGGGAAATCTGGCGCCTGTCCTTGTCGGTCACCACCATCAGTGTGCCGATCCGGGTCGGCCGCTTCATCAACGTCACCCAGAAGAAATCGTCCAGTCGGTTGGGTTGCACCCATTCGCGCACGATGCGGCTTTCGAGCCATCTCTGTCGCGTATCCGGGCCTTGCAGGGCGTAGATCGAATCGACGGTGAACGGCACGTCGATCTCCATCTTGGGAACCGCCGCATAGAACGGCACTTGCGAGCCGTAGTCATGCTTCAACGGCTCAAGAACTGCGGGATCGCCGCAGGACACCGAAAACCGCGCGGAACTGCTGATCGTGTCGATGACGGCGAGCATGGCAAGCTGGCCTTCCGCCAGGTTGCAGATGGCCTCGAGTGTCGCCTGCCAGCGGTCGACGTCGGCAATCGAATCGTAGATCGCCTCAACGACCTGCGGCAATGCGCGACCGGCCGTGCCCGCCAGCGATGACATGAGCCCCTCTCATTTGCCTTCCTCGAGGCAACGAAGCATCAACTGCTAGAATAACGCTGCGTAAGGTCGCCAACAACCCATTTCATCTGCTTCGGACGACCGCGAAAATCGCATGAATGTATCGCTTGCCGCCAGCCATTTGCTTGCCGGTTGCGGCAAGACCCTTGCCTTCGCAATGCCGTGACGCCATAAGCAGGAACAGGCGCCGCCGCAGCCGCCGCGAGGACTTTCCACAAGGACTTGCCACGAGGATTTGGATGAAAACTTTCCTTCTGCAGTTTTTCACCTGGTGGAACAGCCAGACATTGGGAACGCGCTTCCATACCTGGCGGCATGGCAAGAAGGTCGGGCAGGACGAGGTCGGCAACGTCTACTATGAGGGCGGCGTCGATTCGGAAGGCCGCACCCGCCGCTGGGTCATCTACCGTGACTATTCGGAAGCCTCGGCGATTCCGCCCGGCTGGCATGGCTGGATCCATCACCGTGTCGACGTTGCGCCGCCAAGCGAAGACTACAAGCCACGCGACTGGCAAAAGCCGCATGTGCCGAACCTCACCGGCAGCCCCGCAGCCTATCGCCCGAAGGGCTCGGTGCTGACCAACCAGCATCGCCCGCAGGTGACGGGGGATTACGACGCCTGGACGCCTGGTTCGTGATCGATCGCCGCGACACGCGCGCGGTCCCCAAGGCGGTTCCCAGTGGGGCGGTCCTTTGTCGCCACAATTGCTGTTTAGCTGTTTGCCGATCCGACAGCAGCAACTAGCCTTGGCGTTAAGAGAATCACCCGGGCGCAAACCACCGGACCTCGCATGAGCATGTTCAGCCGAATTTTGACGGGCGGATTAACCGCGGTCGTTCTCGCTTCTATTGTGCCGCTTGCTGCTGCGCAGGAATTGGCACCGCCTGAACCGGACGCGTCGGTGGCGCCTGCAGCACCCGCAGTATCCGAGCGCATCACCAATCCCGTGGCTGAATTCGCCGGCATCGACAAGATCACCGGCCGTATCATCACCTTCGATGTTTATATCGACGAGACGGTGCAGTTCGGCGCTTTGCAGGTGACGCCGCGCATCTGCTATTCGCGACCGGAAAACGAAGAGCCGAAGACGGATTCGTTCGTCGAGGTCGACGAGATCACGCTCGACCGGAAAATACGCCGTATCTTCACCGGCTGGATGTTTGCCGAAAGCCCCGGGATCAACGCCGTCGAGCATGCCGTCTATGATATCTGGCTGAAGGGGTGCAAGCAGAAGTCCGACGTGCCGGCACCGGCTGCCCCTAAAACCAACTAGAATCTGTCTGTGCGGCGGCGGATTCTGCGTCTTGCGGAACCGCCGTGTTGCCCGAGCGTTGGTGCCTCTCTACGGAGGAGGTTGCCATGATGATGGCCAACAAGAACGAACTTCTCGACATCGAAAGGGGATTCTGGAGCGGCGACGCCGATTATTTCAAGGCCAATGCCGATACCGAATGCCTGGTGGCCTTCCCCCAGATGGCACGGGTGATGAACAACACCGATCTCGCCGCAACTGCCACGGACCCGAACCGCTGGCGCGATCTCGACATCGACCTCAAGGGCATCATCGAGCCGGGCAGCGACATTGTCATGCTGACCTACGAGGCGCGTGCGACCCGGCAAAATGGCGAAGCCTATGCGGCACTGGTCAGCACTGGCTATGTCCATCGCGTCAATGGCTGGAAAATGATGTTCCACGCACAGACGCCGCTGGCGACGGCAGCAAAAGGCTGACCGGCCGCTAGAGCAATTCCAGGAAGAGTGTAAACGGTTTCCGTCCGGAATTGCGTTTCTGTAAAACGATGAACCATTCCAGGTTATGGAAAAAACACGGCCTCGCCCTTCAGCGCCTCGGCCAGCATCTTCTCGTACTTGCCGCGCGGCACGTCGATTGCGCCGAAGCGTTTGAGATGCTCGGTGGTGAACTGCGTATCGAGCAGCGCAAAGCCGCGCGCCTTCAGCCGTTCGACGAGGTGAACCAGGCAGGCCTTTGACGCGTCGGTCTCCCTGGCGAACATGCTCTCGCCGAAGAACACGCGGCCGAGCGATACGCCGTAGAGCCCGCCGACCAACCGGTCGTCGTGCCAGGCTTCGACCGAATGGCAATGGCCCATCCGATGCAGCTCGATATAGGCTTCGCGGATCGGCGCGTTGATCCAGGTCGATCGCCGTTCCTCGCGCCTTTCGGCGCAGGCCTCGATCGTCGCCTCGAAATCGAAATCGATGCGGAACTCGAACAGGTTCTTGCGGATCGTCTTTCTCAGGCTTTTCGGGATGTGAAACCCGTCGAGCGGAATGATGCCGCGCGTCTCCGGCCGGACCCAGAACACTTCGGGGTCATTGGCGCTTTCGGCCATCGGGAAGACGCCGGAGGCATAGGCTTTGAGCAAAAGGTCGGTCGGGATGCGATAACCGGGTGCGTAGGGACGGGTCATCGCTTCGCCCCTGTATCACTCGCCTTCGGCCAGGTATTTTTCCAGCCAATGGATGTCGTAGTCGCCATTGGCGATGTCGGCGTTGCCAACGAGGTCGCGAAACAGTGGCAGCGTCGTCTTGATGCCGTCGACGACGAATTCGTCGAGCGCGCGCCGCAGCCGCATCATGCACTCGACGCGGTTGCGGCCGTGCACGATCAGCTTGCCGATCAGGCTGTCGTAGTAGGGCGGGATCTTGTAGCCGGAATAGACGCCGGAATCGACGCGGATGCCGAGGCCGCCCGGCGTGTGGAAGTGGGTGATGGTGCCCGGCGAGGGGGTGAAGGTGCGCGGATCCTCGGCATTGATACGGCATTCGATGGCATGACCTTGGAAGCGGATATCTTCCTGGCGCACCGAAAGCCCGCCGCCCGAGGCGACGCGGATCTGCTCGTGCACGAGGTCGATGCCGGTGATGGCTTCGGTCACCGGATGCTCGACCTGCAGGCGCGTGTTCATCTCGATGAAATAGAACCCGCCGTCCTCATAGAGGAATTCGATGGTGCCGGCGCCGGAATAGCCGAGATCGGCGATCGCCCTAGCGCAAACGCCGCCAATATGGGCGCGCTCCTCGGCATTGAGAGCCGGCGAGGGCGCTTCTTCCCAGACCTTCTGGTGGCGGCGCTGCAGCGAGCAGTCGCGTTCGCCGAAATGCACGCCGCGCCCAGCGCCGTCGCCGAACACCTGCACTTCGATATGGCGCGGCTTCTGCAGATATTTCTCGATATAGACGGCGTCGTCGCCGAAGGCTGCACCCGCCTCCGAGCGTGCCGTCTGCAGCGCCACCTCGAGGTCTGCCTCGCTACGCGCCACTTTCATGCCGCGCCCGCCGCCGCCGGCCGACGCCTTGATGATCACGGGGTAGCCGATCGCGGCGGCAATGCGCTTGGCTTCCTTGTCCTCGGTGACCGCGCCGTCGGAGCCGGGCACCACGGGAATACCGAGGCGTTTTGCGGTGCGCTTGGCCTCGATCTTGTCGCCCATGATGCGAATATGGTCGCCGGTCGGGCCGATGAAGGTGATGTTGTGCGCGGCGAGGATGTCGGCGAACTTGGCGTTCTCCGACAGAAAACCGTAGCCGGGATGCACCGCGTCGGCGCCGGTGATCTCGCAGGCGGCAACGATCTGGTGGATGTTGAGATAGCTGTCGCGCGACGGCGGCGGGCCGATGCAGACGCTCTCGTCGGCGAGACGCACATGCATGGCGTCGGCGTCGGCGGTCGAATGCACCACCACCGTCTGGATGCCGAGCTCCTTGCAGGCGCGTAGCACCCTGAGGGCAATTTCGCCGCGATTGGCGATGAGAATTTTCTGGAACATCTTTCGCCTGTTCCCGGCTCTACTCGATCACAACGAGCGGCATGCCATATTCGACCGGCTGCGCATCTTCAAACAGGATCGCCGTCACCGTGCCGGCGCGCGGCGAGGGGATCTGGTTCATCGTCTTCATTGCTTCGATGATCAGCAGCGTCTGGCCTTCCTTGACCTTCTGGCCGATTTCGATGAACGGCCTGGCGTCGGGCGACGGCGCCAGATAGGCGGTGCCGACCATCGGCGAGGCGACGGCGTTCTTCGACACGTCGGGCGTCGCCGGCGCGGCCGCTGCCGCGGGCTGCGCGGCTGCCGGCGCATAGGCCGGCTGAGCTGCGGCGACCGCTTGGACGGCCGGCGCCTGCCGCGAGACGCGCACCTTCAGATCGCCCAGCTCGACCTCGATCTCGGTCAGGTTGGTGTCGTTCAGTATGCCAGCCAGATCGCGGATCAGCTGCTGGTCAACACCGTTCTTCTTTATCGACATCTTCGAGCCTTCTGTTTGTTGGCCGGTCATAGGCGTGCAGCCAGCGCCTGCAGCGCCAGCGTGTAGCCGAGCGGCCCGAACCCGCAGATCATGCCGACGGCGACCGGCGCGACCATGGAGACGTGGCGGAATGGCTCCCGCGCGTGGATGTTGGAGAGATGCACCTCAGCGACCGGCAGCGGCGCGACAGCGCGGATGGCATCGTGAATGGCGATCGAGGTATGGCCGTAGGCGCCCGGATTGATGACGATCGCGGCGGCCTTGTCGGCGGCCTCCTGGATCCAGTCGACGAGGTCGCCCTCATGGTTCGACTGGCGGAAATCGATCTCAAGCCCAAGTGCGGCACCCGCCTGCTTGCAGTCGTCGGCGATCGCGGCAAGCGTCTTGCCGCCATAGATGCCCGGCTCGCGCTTGCCGAGCGCGTTTAGATTGGGGCCGTTCAGGACGAAAACCGTTTTCAAAAAATGCCGACCTTTCCCGGCGCGGCTAAGCCGGCGCGCCGGACCCTCTATAATGGGCATAGACGCTGGCGAAAAGAGCGCAAGTGCGTTCTTTCGCCGTCCACAACAGCCGGAAAACGGCCCGTGCCGGAAACCCGCAGCCTAATCGAACCCGAACGCTGATCAGAGCGCGGCCTTCGCCGCCTCGATCTTTTCGGCCAGCACTTCCTGGCCAAGCGCGCCGAACACCACCTCGTTGCCGACGACATAGGACGGCGTTCCGGTGATGGCGAGCTTGGTGGCGAGGTCATAGGTCTTGGAGAAGGCCTCGGTGATGCTCGGGTCCTTCATCTTTTCGCGCAACGCCGCCTCGTCGGCGCCGAGCGACAGCGCCACCTTGATTGCCGCCGCCTCGGTGGCGCGCCCCTGGCCGCCGAGCAGCGCATTGTGGAATTCGCCGTATTTCTCCGGCTTCATCAAATGGAAGGCCATCGAGACGACGCTCGCCTTCTGCGAATCCGGGCCGAGGATCGGGAACTCCTTGAGCACGAAACGCAGGTCTGGATCGGCCTTGGTCAGCGCGCGCATGTCATCGATGGCACGTTTGCAGTAGCCGCAATTGTAATCGTAGAACTCGACGATGGTAATTTTGCCGTTCGGGTTACCGACAACACCGTCAAAGGAGGAATTGAAGATCTGCTCCTTGGCGTCTTTGATGACGCCGAGACTGGCGACGCGCTGTTCTTCCTTCTGCTTGGCCTCGAGTGCCTGCTGGGCCTCCAGAAGCACTTCTGGGTTCTTCAGGAGATAGTCGCGGACGATGCCTTCGACTTCGGTGCGGTCGAGCTTGGTACCCGAGGACGCCGTCTGGGCAAGCTGCGCGGTGCCGGCCTTTGCCGTCTGCGGATTTCCGGCGACGAAGCCGAACGCCAGCATGGCGAGAGCCGCTGCCACTCCGGTAGTGCCCAGCAGAATTGCCTTGGTCATGTTCCTCGATCCTCTTGCCTGTGTTCGGGTCCGCTCGGTTTGGCTGTGTCGCAGCCTGCGTCCGAAAGGTTCACTTCTTCTTACCTGATGGTGCGTAGTTTATTATGTCCTGCGCGCGAAGCCACCCCGGCTCACCCCGCTTCATACTCTGCTGCGCGCGCATGGCGAAGATTTTCGCATTCTTGTAGTCGCCGGAATAGAAATGCCCTTCGGCCGTCGCAAGCTCGGCCGCCGGGATGTTGCCGAGTTCCCCATAGGCCTGTGCCAGATAGCGGTATCCGGCGGCGTTTTCGCGGTCCCGTCCCAAGCCAGTGTTGATCTGCGCCACCGCCTTCTTCAGCGAATCCGGCGTGCCGATGGCCATCAGCGCCTGGCCATAAGAGACCGGCAGCAGCCCGGATCGCGCAGGATCGAGGCTGACCGCCTTGGCATAGGCGTCCGCAGCATCCTTCGGCCTGTTCGCCTTCATCAGGATATCGCCGCGCAATTCCTGGAAATAGGGGTTTTTCGGCTGTTCCTTGATCAGCGCGTTGGTCTTGGTGAGCGCCGACGCCAGATTGCCGAAAAGATAGGTCATCTGCGCGTCGCCATAGCGCGAGGCGAGGCTGCCAGGGTTCTTGCGCATCAATCGCGACGCCGCCGCCTGGCCTTGCATGTAGGCGGCGATCTTGATGCGCATCATGTCGTGGCGCTGCTGCAGTGCCGGTGGGTCGAGCTTGTCGACGGAAGGGCTCTGCTTCACCAGCACTTCGAGATTGGCGATACGCTCCTGCGGCATCGGATGGCTGATCCTGTAGGGATCGACTTGGGCGCCCGAGAGCGATAATGCGTTTTGGAAACGGTTGAATGTCTTCAGCATGCCCATGCCGGATTGGCCCGTGGCGTTGAGATAGGTGATCGCCGAGCGGTCGGCGGTCATCTCTTCGGTGCGCTGATAGGCGAGGATGCTGCGTTGCGCCATCTCGCCGCCGCCGGCCATCACGCCCATGCCGGCCCCGGCAAGGCCGCGGGTATTGCTGGTGGCGCCGGCCACCATGGCGCCGGCGCCAAGCAGTGTCGCCAGGATTGCCATTGTCTTGGCGCGCTCGAGCTGTTCGCGCAACTTTTGCTGGTGTCCGCCGGCGATATGGCCGGCCTCGTGGGCGATGACCCCGATGATCTCGTTGGGCGTTTCGGCCGTCATCAGCGCGCCGGTGTTGATGAACAGGCGACGGCCGGCAACAAAGGCGTTGAAGCTCTGGTCATTGACCAGCACGATGTTGATGGCGTCGCCCGATAGGCCGGCCGCCTTGAAGATCGGCCGCGCGTAATCGCGCACCAGCGCCTCGATCTCGGCATCGCGCACCACCGGCACATTCTGCGCAAACGCGCTGACCGAGCCGGCGATGGCGACCACCGCGGCAAGCGAGAGCGTCGCGAGGGCGCGCGCTGTCCTGGCGATCGTCGATTTGGGTCGGCTCAACATGGCAGGTCCACTGGTAGACGAGTGGGCGAAGGATGAAAAGTCGGCAGCCTAAACTTACCGAACTTGTGATCCCCACACCAATCGGGCATTTGTGCGGCGCGGCCAGCATGGCCGGCACATGCGGACAAGTGTGGTGGATTAAGAAATGGTTGTTTCGCTTTCGCGCCGCGGCGCGGTCGAACCGTTCCACGCCATGGACATCCTGGCCGAGGCGAATCGGTTGAAGGCCAAGGGTCTGGCGGTCATTTCCATGGCCGTCGGCCAGCCTTCCGATCCGGCGCCGGCCGGGGTTCGCGAAGCGGCGGCCAATGCCCTGAAAGCAGGCCGCATCGGCTATACCGACGCGCTGGGCCTCGCCGATCTGCGCAAGGCGATCGCAGCGCATTATGGCGAGCATTACGGGCTTGACGTTTCGTCCGAGCGGATAGCCGTCACCACCGGATCGTCGGCTGCGTTCAATCTCGCTTTCCTGGCAATGTTCGATCCGGGCGACCGCGTCGCCATCGCTGCGCCCGGCTATCCTGCCTATCGCAACATCATGGCCGCGCTCGGCATCGAGATCGCCGAGATCGAGCTCGACGGCTCCGCCTATCTCCATGCCGAACACCTGCAAGCCGCGCACCGCGAAAAACCGCTGAAGGGCGTGCTGTTCGCCAGCCCGGCCAACCCGACCGGCGCGGTCATTCCCGCCGGCGATCTCGAGGCGCTGGTCGAGACGGCGCAAGAGCTCGGCATCGCCGTGATCTCGGACGAAATCTACCACCGGCTGGCCTATGCGGCGCCCGACACGACCGCGCTTTCTTTCGGCGCGGATGTGACGGCGATCAATTCCTTCTCGAAATATTATTGCATGACCGGCTGGCGCATCGGCTGGATGGTGCTGCCGCAGGAACTGGTGCGGCCAGTCGAGCGCATAGCGCAGAGCCTCTACATCTCGCCGCCCGAACTATCCCAGATTGCCGCGATCGAGGCGTTCAAGGCGACGGCAGAGCTGGAAGCGGTGAAGGCGCGTTATGCCTGGAACCGCGAGCTCCTGATGCAACGCCTGCCGGAGCTCGGCTTTGCTTTGGCCGCGCCCATGGACGGCGCGTTCTACGCTTTCTGCGACGTCACCAAGCACAGCAATGACAGCATGGCGTTTGCGCGCCGGATGCTGGCCGAGGCGCATGTGGCGGCAACGCCGGGCCGCGATTTCGATCCGCTGCAAGGCCATCGCACGATGCGCTTTTCGTATGCCGGCAGCCACGACGACATGGTCGAGGCGATGGCGCGCATCGAACGCTGGCTGAAGTAGCGGGGCTGACGATGCCAGAGCTTGAACAGGCGCCTCAACTTGAACAGGCGCCCCAACTCGAACATGCGTTGCGCGAGGTCGCTGCCGAAATGGCGGAGCGTACCGATCGTGGCGACGTCGCCAGCTATATTCCCCAACTCGGCAAGATCGATCCGAAAAAATTCGGCATTGCCGCGGTGACCAATGACGGCCGCGTGCTGACCGCGGGCGATGCCGACGAGGCGTTTTCGATCCAGAGCATCTCAAAGGTGTTCACGCTGACGCTGGCGCTCGGCAATGTCGGCGATGCGCTATGGCAGCGGGTCGGGCGCGAGCCGTCGGGCAACCCGTTCAACTCGATCGTCCAGCTCGAACATGAGAACGGCATTCCGCGCAATCCGTTCATCAATGCCGGCGCCATCGTCGTTTCCGACATCCTGCTCGCCGGCCATCAGCCGCGCGAGGCGATCGGCGAGATCCTGCGCTTCATCCAGTTCCTGGCCGATGACGACACGATCATCATCGACCGCGAGGTCGCGGCGTCCGAACGTGCCACCGGCTTTCGCAATTTCGCGCTTGCCAATTACATGAAGTCGTTCGGCAATCTCCACCATGCGCCGGAGCTGGCGCTGGGCGTTTATTTCCATCATTGCGCTATCGCCATGAGCTGCCGGCAACTGGCCCTGGCCGGCCGCTTCCTCGCCAATGGCGGCAAGAACCCGGCAACCGGGCATTCCGTCGTCTCGGCCGAGCGCGCCCGCCGCATCGGTGCGATGATGCTGACCTGCGGCCACTATGACGGGTCGGGCGACTTCGCTTTCCGCGTCGGCATTCCCGGTAAGAGCGGCGTCGGCGGCGGCATATTGGGCATCGTGCCGGGCGTCGCCTCGCTTGCCGTGTGGTCGCCTGGCCTTAATGCCAACGGCAATTCCAGGCTGGGCTCGATCGCGCTGGAAAAACTGGCGAAGATGATGAACTGGTCGATCTTCGCGCCATAGCGCCTGTCGCCTGAATTGGGACAAAAGAATCCCGCGCTGCCGATCGGCTGCGCGGGATTTTCTTTAATCAGAAAGTCTGGCTAATGCACGGAAAGGCTTAGAAAAAGCCCTTCCGTTGCCACCAGCCGGCACGCTTTGGCTTGTCCTCGGCCTTTGCTTCCTCGGTCTTTGCCTCGTCGGGGACGATCGAGGAGACTACCGGCACGACCGGAGCATCCACCGGTACGGGCTTGCGCCGCGACGGCCGGACTTTCGGCGGTTCCTCGACAGCCGCCACTTCAGTCTCCTGCGAAACCGGCGCAGCGGTCTCGCCGGACGCCACCGATGCCGCCTCGGCAGCCGATGTCTCGGCGCCCGCAATCTCGGCAACTGCTTCCGCGGCAACCTTCTTCGGCTTGGCAGCACGGCGCGGCTTCTTCGGCTTTTCGGCGCTCGGCATGTCGTCGTTCGCCGGAGCAAGCACCGCAAGCTCTTCGGCCGGCGGCGCACCTTCCGGCTCGCTGGTCACGGGCTCTGCTTCCGACACGGCACCTTCAGTCACGCCGGCTGGCTCGCCGGCGTTGGCTTCGACACTATCCTCGCCGTCTTCACGGCGATTGCGCTTGCCGCCGCGCTTGCCGCGCCGGCGCTTCTTGCCGTGACCGTCGTCCGCCGCTTCCGCCGTTTCGGCAACACCGGCCGGCGCTTCACGTTCCGCTTCGGCGGCTTGGCCGCCCGCGGCTACCAAGGCATCGTCTGTCGGCACCGAAACGGAAGCACCTTCCACGGCAGCGCCATGCTCGCGATCCCCGTGTTCACGATCCCCATGTTCACGATCCCCATGTTCACGATCCTTGCCGCCGCGCCGTCTGCGGCGCTTGCGGCGCTTGCGGTCGCGGCCTTCGCCTTCCTCGCCGGACCTTGGCTGCTGCGGCTGCTGGGCAGGGCGTGGCTGCTCGGCTTGCACCGGTGCCTCGTCTTCCTCCTCGACGACGATCTCGTCCTCGGGTTCTTCCGGCTCGACATAGGCCGGGAACGTGCGCGCTTCGACAAAGCCTTCCGGCTTTTCGGCCAGCGCACCGCGGAAGATGGCATAGTGTTGTGCACCGACCGCGTCATCGGCTTCGATGGTGATGGTCACGCCGAAGCGGTGCTCGAATTCCACCAGCGTGCCGCGCTTGTGATTGAGCACATAGAGCGCGGTCGCCGCCGGCGTCCGCACCGTGATGTGGCTGCGCGAATCCTTGAGCAGGAATTCCTCGATCGCCCGCACCACCATCAGCGCGACCGATGAATCGGAGCGCACATGGCCGGTGCCGCCGCAATGCGGGCAAGGCTTCATCGTCGATTCCAGCACGCTGGCACGGATGCGCTGGCGCGACATCTCCATCAGGCCGAAATGCGAGATGCGGCCGACCTGGATACGGGCGCGGTCGTTCTTGAGGTGATCCTTCAGCCGCTTCTCGACGGAGCGGTTGTTGCGGTTCTCCTCCATGTCGATGAAGTCGATGACGATCAGGCCGGCGAGATCGCGCAGCCTCAATTGCCGGGCGACTTCCTCGGCGGCTTCCAGATTGGTGTGAAGTGCGGTGTCCTCGATCGAGTGCTCCTTGGTGGACCGGCCCGAATTGACGTCGATGGCGACCAGCGCTTCCGTCTGGTTGATGATGATGTAGCCGCCGCTCTTGAGCGTCACCTGCGGCTGCAGCATGCGGTCGAGCTGCGCTTCGATGCCGTTGCGCACAAAGATCGGCGTCGTGTCGCGGAACGGCTGAACCACCTTGGCGTGGCTCGGCATCAGCATGCGCATGAAGTCCTTGGCCTCGCGGTAGCCTTCTTCGCCGGAAACCAGGATCTCGTCGATATCCTTGTTGTAGAGGTCGCGCACCGAGCGCTTGATCAGGCTGCCTTCCTCGTAAACCAGGGCAGGGGCCGTGGATTGGAGCGTCAGATTGCGGACGTTTTCCCAAAGCCGCATCAAATATTCGTAATCGCGCTTGATCTCTGCCTTGGTGCGGCTCTCGCCGGCCGTGCGCAGGATGACACCCATGCCTTGCGGCACTTCGAGATCGGCGACCACTTCCTTCAGCCGCTTGCGGTCCTGCGCGTTGGTGATCTTGCGCGAAATGCCGCCGCCGCGCGCCGTATTCGGCATCAGCACCGAATAGCGGCCGGCCAGCGACAGATAGGTGGTCAGCGCCGCACCCTTGTTGCCGCGCTCTTCCTTGACGACCTGCACCAGCAGGATCTGCCGGCGCTTGATCACTTCCTGGATCTTGTACTGGCGGCGCACCGGCTTGCGGCGGTTGCGCACTTCTTCCAGCGCGTCCTCGGCGCCGACCGATTCGACATCGTGATCGTCCGGATGCGAGGATTGCACCTCTTCCAGCATGCCGCGGTCATTGTCTTCGGAGGTTGCCTCGCCGCTGGTTTCGGCCCCACTTATCTCGACTTGCGGGACGGCTTCCGAGACTACGTCGGCATCGACGCTGGCAGCGATGGAACCGGAACCGCTTTCGGACGGCTCGGTCTCGCCGCGATCGGCGACTTCATCGCTCTGTCCGGCGACACCCTCGCTCTGTCCAGCAACATCGGACCCAGCAATGTCGGGCATGGTTTCGCCGTTGTCGGCAGCAGTATCCAGATTTTCTGCGACGGCATCTTCGCCGTTCTCGCCATTCTCGGCGTCGGCCGCTCCTGCTTCGCGCCTGTGCTCGCCGCGGTCGCGGCTCTTGCCGCCGCGCCGGCGTCCGCGCTTGGCACGATCGCGGCTCTGGCGGTCCTCGCCTTCGGCGGCTTCCTCGTCCTCTTCGTCCTGGGCTTCCTGTGCTTCCGCACGCAGCAGCGCCTGACGGTCGGCGACCGGAATCTGGTAGTAGTCGGGATGTATTTCACTGAAGGCGAGGAAACCGTGACGGTTGCCGCCATATTCGACAAAGGCTGCCTGAAGGGAAGGTTCGACGCGCGTTACGCGGGCGAGATAGATGTTTCCTTTGAGCTGCTTCTTGTCCTGGGATTCAAAGTCGAATTCTTCAATACGGTTACCGCGAACGACGACAACGCGTGTTTCCTCCGGGTGGGAGGCGTCTATCAGCATTTTGTTGGGCATTATTTCGTTTCCCCCCGGCAGCCGTCGGCCGCAGCTTGCGGGGCAATGCCCGCTGCCGTGGACCTGGAACATGGGTGCCGGATAATTGTACGTCCGCCGGCCGCTGCCTGAGCGCCATGGCGGTGCCGCCCGCAGCCGTAGTGGCGCGGTTTGTTGCGGACCTTTCCATGATTGCGCTTGAAGCCATCGTCACCAGCAGAACCTTTTGAACCAAAGCCCGGGAAAAACCGGACCAGCTTGTTTGCTCATACAGAGCCGGCACGGGACAATCCCGGCCGTTTTGCTCACGCAGGCGATTCCCCCGCCACGGGAGCACGCCAGCGAAAATCGTCGCGATCACCGATGCCTTCTTCGCCTGAAGCGAAAGGAGCCGTCTTGCGTCTGACCTGTAGCAGGAAGCTGCGGAGGAGGACGGTTCCAGGATTGCAGTGATCCACCATCGCTTTTATGATTTGGCGGGTTGGAAGGCAACCCCGATTCCCGATGCCGGCAAAAAGCCGTTCCGCAGCGGAAGCCCCGGTCCCAAGCCTTCCATGAAAAGGCTTGGTTAACCTTCTCTGGATACCAATCGTTAATCGAGTTCGCGGCCTGCCGGCACTTTGACAAGCAATGGGGCCATTTCGACAAGCGATCGGGCATGACGCCAAACGGGAGCGACTGGTAGAAAGATGGGACTGGCAGGCTTCGCAGACAAGGGCCGTCAGCATGGAGGCCGGTTCTTCCGCACCGCCTGCCTGCTGCCGCTGATCCTGGCTTGCCTGCTTTTTTCGCCGCTTTTGCGTGCTGCCGACGCACCGCTTGGTGCCACAAGCTACAAGATGGCCGGCGATGCCACTAAGATGCGCATCGTCATCAATTTCGACCGCGAGCCCGACATCAAATGGTTCCTGCTGCGCGGCCCCAATCGTCTGGTCGTCGATCTGCCGGCCACGAGATTCGCCCTCAATGCCAGGGATGTGAAGCCGCGCGGCCTTGTCCGCGCTGTGCGTTACGGCGAGCTCGGCGAGGGGAAATCGCGGCTGATTCTCACCGGCAAGGGACCGTTCGCCGTCGACAATCTCGACGTGCTCAAGAACGATGACGGCAACGGCTACCGCATCGCCATCGATATATCGGCGGCGTCGCAGCGGGAATTCGATGCCGCTCTCGCCAATCAGGCGCTGACCACCGGCTCGACGGTCTCCGGCGACAAGGCCGGCAGGGTCGGTACCGGGCCGGTCTCCAATCCGGGCCATCGTTTCACCGTCGTCATCGATCCGGGCCATGGCGGCATCGACGGCGGCGCCGAGGGCCTGAACGGTACGGTCGAAAAAAACGTGACGCTCGCCTTCGCCATGGAACTGCGCGACAAGCTCGCCACCGGCGGCAAATACGATGTGTTCCTGACGCGTGAGACGGACGTGTTCCTGCGGCTCGACGAACGCGTACGCATTGCCCGTCAGCATGAGGCCGACCTGCTCATCTCTATCCATGCCGACACGATCAGCCTCAAGGGCATTCGCGGCGCAACCGTCTACACCGTGTCCGACAAGGCTTCCGATCCCGAGGCGCAGGCGCTTGCCGACCGTGAAAATCTTTCCGACCAGTTCGCCGCCATGGAGATCAAGGACGACAGCAAGGAAGTGACCGATATCCTGGTCGACCTGATCCGCCGCGAGACGCACAATTTTTCGATGAGCTTCGCCCATACTCTCGTCGGCCAGCTTTCCACCAGCGTCGGTCTGATCAACAACCCGCAGCGTTCTGCCGGCTTCAAGGTTCTGAAGGCGCCGGACGTTCCATCCGTGCTGGTCGAACTCGGCTATCTGTCGAACGCCAAGGACGAAGCGCAGTTGCTCAGCGCCGATTGGCGCAACAAGGCGACCCAGAGCATAACCAACGCCGTTGCATTGTTTGCTTCGGCCAGGAGCGGAACGGGGGCTGGAGGCTGAAATGCCCGCCGGCGTCCACAACCTGAAGCGGCGTTGCACGGCGACAACACCGTGTGCTTTTATTTCCGGCATTCGAAACCGAAATTCCACGCTGCCGTATTTTGCCCACATGGTCGCGAGATGGGTTTTGCGATTACGGTTTGGGATCGTCCCGAAAGCTTGCGCGAAGGGCGGCTTCGATTAGGAAATTCCCGAACCAAGGACTGGAGCGGGTATGATTCGTCTCATTGGCTATTTCTTCGGCATCGGCACGACGCTGGCCCTTTTGGTCGCGGCGGGCGTGGCGATCTATATCGGCCATTTGTCGAAGGACCTGCCCGACTACGAGGTGCTGGCCAAATACGAGCCGCCGGTGACGACCCGCATCCACGCGTCGGATGGCGCGCTGATGGCCGAATATGCGCGTGAGCGGCGGCTTTATCTGCCGATTCAGGCAATCCCGGATCGAGTCAAGGCGGCCTTCCTGTCGGCCGAGGACAAGAATTTCTACAACCACCCCGGTATCGACGTGACCGGTCTTGGCCGCGCCATTGTCGTCAACCTGCAGAATGTTGGCTCGGGCAAGCGCCAGGTCGGCGCCTCGACGATTACCCAGCAGGTGGCGAAGAACTTCCTGTTGTCTTCGGACCAGACCTACGAGCGCAAGATCAAGGAGATGATCCTCGCCTTCCGCATCGAGCAGGCCTACTCGAAGGATCGCATTCTCGAGCTCTATCTCAACGAGATTTTCTTCGGCTTCGGCGCCTATGGCGTTGCCGGTGCTGCGCTCACTTATTTCGACAAATCGGTGAACGAGCTCACCGTGGCCGAAGCCGCCTATCTCGCCTCTCTGCCAAAGGGGCCGAACAACTATCATCCCTTCAAGCATACCGATCGCGCCTTGGAGCGCCGCAACTGGGTCATCGACCAGATGGTCGAGAACGGTTACGTCACACATGAAGAAGGCGAGAAGGCCAAGGCCGAGCCGCTCGGCGTCACACCACGCCGCACCGGCAACTATCTCTTCGCCGGGGAGTATTTCACCGAGGAAGTGCGTCGCCAGATCATCGCGCGCTATGGTGAGAACGCCCTCTACGAGGGCGGCCTTTCCGTCCGCACGACGCTCGATCCAAAGATGCAGCTGATTGCCCGCAAGGTCATGCAGAACGGCCTCATGAAATTCGACACGCTGCGCGGCTATCGCGGGCCGGCCACGAGCATCGACATTTCCGGCGACTGGGGCGTGCCGCTGGGTAACGTCAAGCGATTGGAAGACGTGCCGGAATGGTCGCTCGCCGTCGTGCTCGACAGCTCGGCCACCGGCCTGTCCATCGGCCTTCAGCCGACGCGCCAGATCTCCGGCGAAATCGTCAAGGACCGCGTCGAAGGCACTGTCAGCAAGGAAGACATGAGCTTCGCCATGCGCCACGTGGTCGACGGCAGGACGGTCAAGGCGAAGTCGCCCGCCGACGTGCTGAAGCCGGGCGACGTGATTTTCGTGCAGAAGAACGAAGGCTCGGATACCAGCTACAGCTTGCGCCAGGTTCCCGAAGTGGAGGGCGGCCTGATCGCCATGGATCCGCATACCGGACGCGTCCTGGCCATGGTCGGCGGTTTCTCCTACGCGCAGTCGGAGTTCAACCGGGCGACGCAGGCCATGCGCCAGCCGGGCTCGTCGTTCAAGCCGATCGTCTATTCGGCCGCTCTCGACAATGGCTATACGCCCGCCTCCGTGATCATGGACGGGCCGATCACCATCCAGAGCGGCAACACGACCTGGACACCCAAGAATTACGACGGAACGGTGGCCGGCCCGGCGACGTTGCGCTCCGGCATCGAGAAATCGCGCAATTTGATGACGGTGCGGCTTGCCAACGACATGGGCATGAAGCTGGTCGTGGAATATGCCGAGCGTTTCGGCGTCTACGACCATCTGGCGCCGTATCTGCCGATGGCGCTGGGATCCGGCGAGACGACGGTGATGCGCATGGTGTCGGCCTATTCGATCATGGCCAATGGCGGCAAGTCGATCAAGCCGTCGCTGATCGACCGCATCCAGGACCGCTACGGCAAGACCGTCTTTAGGCAGGACGAACGCGGCTGCTCGAACTGCAACGCCGCAGAATGGCAGAACCAGCCCGAGCCGGAGCTGGTCGACAACTCCGAGCAGGTGCTCGATCCGATGACGGCCTACCAGATCACATCGATGATGGAGGGCGTCGTGCAACGCGGTACCGGCGCCACCATCAACGAACTCGGCCGTCACATCGCCGGCAAGACCGGAACGACCAACGACGAAAAGGATGCCTGGTTCATCGGCTTTACTCCGAACTTGGTTGTCGGCCTCTATATGGGCTACGATCAGCCGAAAGGTCTCGGCAAGGGCGCGACCGGCGGCGGCCTTGCCGCGCCGATCTTCAAGGATTTCATGCGCGTGGCGCTGGATGGCACGCCCAATGTCGACTTCAAGGTTCCGGAAGGCATGAAGCTGATTGCGATCAACCGCAAGACCGGCATGCGGGCCAATGAGGGTGATGCCGGGACCATCATCGAAGCCTTCAAGCCCGGTACCGGTCCCGCCGATAGCTATTGGGTGATCGGCATGGGTGCGGACGGCTCCAACGCCACCGGCGGGGCACTGTCGCCGCAGGCTGATCAGGCCATTCAGTCGGGCGGCGGCGGGCTCTACTGACAATCGTTACATCGGTCGGGCCGGCTTGACGATCATCGTCGAGCCGGCCCATCCCGCTTTGTAGCGGCCGGTGCTTTACAGGGGCGGGCGCTTTACAGGAGACGGTGCCGTCCCTATGTATCGCGCCACCAAACCGTCATCCAGCAACAGGACAGAACAGTCAGCCATGCGCGCGGAAACGCAAAATACTGTCGACGAGATCAGGCAGGCGATCACCCTGCTGAGGAGGCATCTTTGACTGGGACCAAGCCATAAAACGGCTTGAGTACCTGAATGTGCGTGCCGAGGATTCAAGCCTCTGGAACGAGCCGCTGGAAGCGCAAAAGCTGATGCGCGAGCGTCAAGGCCTTGAGGAAGGCATTGCCGCGGTCAAAGGCCTCACCCAGGCGCTGGAAGACAATATCGGCCTGATCGAGCTTGGTGAGGAAGAGGGCGACGAGGGCGTCATCGCGGAAGCCGAGGCGGCGATCCGCTCGATGCGCGGCGAGGCCAAGGCGCGCCAGATCGAAACGCTGCTGTCGGGCGAGGCGGACGCCAACGATACCTATCTGGAAATCCATGCCGGTGCCGGGGGCACCGAAAGCCAGGATTGGGCCTCGATGCTTCTGCGCATGTATACGCGCTGGGCCGAGCGCCGGCGCTTCAAGGTCGAGGTGCTGGAAGTGCATGACGGCGAAGAGGCCGGCATCAAGTCCGCCACGCTGCTGATCAAGGGCCACAACGCCTATGGCTGGCTGAAGACGGAATCCGGCGTGCATCGTCTCGTGCGGATTTCGCCCTATGACAGCAATGCGCGCCGCCACACCTCCTTCGCCAGCGTCTGGGTCTATCCCGTCATCGACGATACGATCGACATCGACGTTTCCGAATCCGACGTCCGTATCGACACGTACCGCTCCTCGGGATCAGGCGGCCAGCACGTCAACACCACCGATTCGGCGGTCCGCATCACCCATCTCGCCACCGGCATCGCGGTCGCCTGCCAGGCGGAGCGCTCCCAGCACAAGAACAAGGCCAAGGCCTGGGAAATGTTGCGCTCGCGGCTTTATGAGGAAGAGCTGAAGAAGCGCGAAGCGGTGGCGAACGCCACGGAAGCGTCGAAGAGCGATATCGGCTGGGGCCACCAGATACGGTCCTACGTGCTGCAGCCCTATCAGCTGGTGAAAGATCTGCGCACCGGCGTCGAGAGCACCAGCCCGTCGAGCGTGCTCGACGGCGACCTCGATGATTTCATGGAAGCCTCGCTGTCGCAGCGGATCGAGGGTGGCGCCGGAGAAACGGTGGCCGACATCGACTGAGGCCGCCGGACGCTAATCCGGCAGGGATCGATTCATCACGCGAGAGTTACGGCCATCGCGCGAGAGTGACGAGCTCTCAATGTGCACTTACCTGTCGTTCTACAACTTTGTTTTTCATCTAATTTTTCAAAATCGATTTCCGCTTCTGATGTGGCTGCCTCGGGCCTGCCGGTGCCAGGCCTGGAACCAGCGCGAGCCAAAGCCCGTTATTGGCGATCCCGCTGCCGGGGTTGACCAGGGTTCGTCAATCAGGGCGGCAGGTTGGTTCCGACTGCAGAGGTCGGCGTTCGGTTGCGACAGCAATTCCTTGCGCCAACCAAGGAATCAGCCCAGCATTCATGCGCTGGGGAGGAAAAAAGCATTTATGGCCGGACGCGGCGTATCTGCGACCTGACGATCCGGCCACTGGGAAGACACGTTCCGAGACGGGCAAGCGAGATGCTTGACAACCGTTGATAGGAACTGCGCTCATGCCTGCTCTCACAACCAGACCGGCCCCAGTCGCCCGCACGGCGCGCCGACTCCTGAATTCACTTGTCGCGGCAGTGGTTTTGATAGCTGCCGCCATTCCATTTGCAGCGTCTGCTCTGGCGCATGATGCCAAGCCGACCGCGGCCATGCCGCAAGGCTGGAGTTATCCCTTCTCCTGCTGCTCAGGCTATGATTGCCGCGAGGTCTCTCAGACATCGATCAGTGAACGTCCCGAGGGCTATGTCATCAAAGGAACCGGGGAAGTGGTGGCCTATAGCGACAAGCGGATCAAGAATTCGCCCGACGGCGAATATCATTGGTGCTCCGTTGCCGGTGCTAACGATGGAAAGACCATCTGCCTGTTCGTGCCCCCATCGTCCTTTTAGCGCATGACGCCCAAAAGCTTGCCCTCGGGGTGACACCGAGGGGGCAGCGGTTTTGGATCGATTCGCCTTCGATAGGCACTCCAGCACTTTTACCTGTGCATCGCAGGCTCACAGATCGCTGACAGGTAGTTGTCAGGAGCGTTTCTTTATGCTGCCTTTGCCGTACCGGGCGGCGGCATTGTGAGGGACCAATCTATGACAATCAAGGCAAGCTGCCACTGCAGGGCGACGACATTCGAGGTTTCGCAAGCACCGCAGACAGTGACGCTATGCACCTGTTCCTTCTGTTCGAAGCGCGGTTCGTTATGGGCCTATTACACCCCATCGCAATTCAGACTCACCAGCCCGCCGGAGAATGTTTCGTTCTACCAGTGGGGATCGAAAACCATAAAACACGGTTTTTGCGCCACCTGCGGCTGCGGCACCTTCACCGAGACGCCGGACTGGTCGACAGGCGAGCCGAATTTCGACAATCCGAAGATCAGCGTGAACTCGCGGCTGTTCGACGATTTCGATCTCGACAAGGTCGAAGTGGTGGTCATCGACGGCAAGAATCTCTGGTAGCCGGTCGAATTGCGGCGGTCGCGCGAGCCGCTGCAGCCGTGTGGAATTGAGCCGGGGAAAGCCGCGGCAAGGGGTTTTGCTGGTCCGCTTTTCGCCGCATTTCATGTTACAAGTCGCTGGAAGGGCTGATGCGGTGCGCCGTTGCGCGGCCGTGGAATGGAGAGGGACCACCATATGAAAAAGATTGTGCTCGCCGTCGTGGCGACGGCCGTGCTCGTGAGCGCATGCACCACCGACCCCTACACCGGGGAACAGAAGGTTTCCAACACCGCTGCCGGCGCCGGTCTCGGTGCTTTGGCAGGTGCCGGGCTCGGCATGCTTGCCGGTGGCAACGACCGCCGCAACGCGCTGATCGGCGCGGGCATCGGCGCGCTTGCCGGCGGCGCCATCGGTGCCACCATGGACCAGAACGAGGCCGAACTGCGCCGGCAGCTTCAGGGCACCGGCGTCAGCGTTACCCGCACCGGCGACCAGATCATTCTCAACATGCCGTCCGACATCACCTTCAACGTCGACCAGGATGCGGTGAAGGCCGGTTTCTATCCGGTGCTGAATTCGGTGGCCCTTGTACTGAAAAAGTTCCGGCAGACCACCGTCGACGTGTTCGGCCACACCGACTCGACCGGCGGCGACGAGCACAATTTCGACCTGTCGCAGCGCCGCGCCTTGGCGGTCGCCAACTATCTGTCCGGACAGGGCGTCGATTCCCGCCGCTTCGCCGTCACCGGCTTCGGCAAGACGCGTCCGATCGCCTCCAACGCGACCGCTGCCGGCCGGGCTCAGAACCGCCGCGTCGAGATCCAGCTGTCGCCGCTCACCTGAGGCAAGCGCACGAACCGGGGGCGGCCCCGCAAGGGGCCGGTCTGATGGTTATGTCGGACTGCCGGCCGCCGGCGCCCTTCGTCCGTGATGTCAGGACCGGGCCGGCTGATCGACGATCGCGGCAACGATCCGGCGGACGATCGGAAGCACAATCAGCAGACTGGGAAACGCGACAAGCCATGAAGCGCCCCACGCATAGCTCCAGGCCGCTATAAACCCGTTCGTCCAGCCTGCGCCGATTGCCGTCGAAACCGCCGAGACAATCGAGGACATCAGAATCGAAAGAACCAACGGCGTCACCACCGCGCCGTAGGAGGGCGGCAGCTTTCTCAATTTGAAAGCTCGGTCCGGTGATGCTTGCATCGAAATCTCCCAATCAGAAAATGTGCGTACATACTGTTGTGAGGACGATCAGGCGGCATATGCCGTCTGCAGCGCCAATTCCCGAATGAAACTTCGCAGCGAACGCGGCTCTCGGCCAAGCGCGGCACGCAACGCCAGGCTGTTCCCGCCGAGGCCGTATTTGGCGTAGTGGCTGTGTACCTTGGCCAGCATCTGCAGCTGGCGGTCGGTATAGGGAAGGCGGGCCTTCGCCGCCCAGTCCTGAAATGTCGGCTCGCCGGCTGAAATGGGCCGGCCAAGCGCTTCGCTCATCATAGCAACGACCTCTTCGCGGTTGTGCATACCGTCGGCGCACAGCTCGAGGGTCGCATAGGACAAACGCGCTTCGGTCAGTGCGATCGCCGCCACTTCAGCCACATCGCGGTAGTCGACGCGGGCGAGCTTCGCCGTCCTTGGAAACGGCTCGGCGAAAACGCCGTGCTCGACTACGGACGGCCAGGCCGCCGCGATATTTTGCATGAAATTGGCCGGGTGCAGAATGGTGTATTCCATATTCGTCGAGTAGAGGGCAGCTTCGACGGGCACCTTGCTTGCATGGTTTTCCAGTCTCGTATTGGTGGGCTGGATCACCGACGAAAAGACGAACTTTCGAACGTCTGCTCGCGCCGCCGCCTCAACCATGGCAACCCCCATGGCGGCTTCGTCGGGAGCAAAGGCCGGTCCGATGTGGAAGACACCGTCGACGCCTTCGACGGCCTGTTCAAGGCTCTGATGGTTGCGCAGATCTCCGATCGCGATCTCGGATGCGCCGGCTTTCCGGGCTTTTTCGGCACTCGCGGCGTCACGAACAAGCGCCCGAACCTTGGCATTTCGGCGGACGAGTTCAGGCACCACCAAACCGGCAACTCGGGCTGCGGCGCCTACGACCAGCACGGTTGGACTTCGCATGACGATCTCCTTCCCTCGAGTCTGCCTTTCGGCCTCTGCAGGGAAGATAAAATCTGGCGAACTGCGTTACAATTCATCCATTTTGCGATAGTTTATCCCGATTTTCGGGAGAAATAAGCGATGAGCCGGATAGATGATTTCGAAGCCTTCATTGCCATTGTCGAGCATGGCAGCCTGACGGCTGCCGCACGCCGGCTGAACCGCTCGCTGCAGTCGGTCAGTCGGTCCCTGGCGACATTGGAGGAATCAATCGGGGTCGAGCTTCTGCACAGGACGACACGCCGCTCGACGCCGAGCGAAGCCGGAGCGGCCTTTTTCCAGCGCATCAAACCGGCCGTCGAGGAAATTAACGAAGCCAGGCTTCAAGCGGCCAATCGACGGTCGGAGCCATCGGGCATCCTGCGCGTGAGTGCCCCGGTTCTGTTCGGCCCCGACTTCCTCGTGCCAGTTATCGCCGACTATATGCGGACATATCCCCAGGTCGAGGTTGACCTCCAGCTTTCCGATGAATTTGTCGACCTTGATACCGAGGGTCTCGATCTGGCGGTAAGGATCGGCAATTTGCCGGATTCCAATTTACGTGCGAAGCGCCTGGGGGCGCTGCGGCGCGTGATGTTCGGCGCACCTGCCTACTTCCAGCAACACGGCCGACCGGCCCATCCGCTTGAATTGCGTGAGCATGAATGCATCGTACGAACCGTTGACGGCCGCCCAGGCAAATGGGTGTTTCAGATTGAAGGCAAGCCCAGACCGGTGAAGGTTACGGGCACCTTCCGGTCGAATTTGATGATATCGATCTATGCAGCCGCGGTTCACGGATTGGGTTTGGGCTACTCGCCGCTTTGGCAGGTAAAACACCTGGTGGACGATGGTCGCCTGGAACTCGTTCTAACCGAATTCGAGCCAGTGCCGGTGCCGATACACGCCGTGTGGCCGGAAGGCAGATCATCCTCGGCCAAAGTCCGCGCTTTTCTGGACCTGCTGGCATCCCGCCTGGAACTCAAGAACCTTTAGGGCCTAGACCAAACTGAACGCCGATCTTACCTCATCGACATCAAGTTCGTGATCAGAACCGCCTCGGCGGCGTCGAGTGCAGGCTGATGGGCCTCCGAATGACCAATGTCCTTCAGCTGATCGGTCGTCAAATCTGCCAGTGCCCTGCGTCTCTCGACGGTCCGCCGCCATCCCGTGAAGGCGGCGATCATCATTGCTGCACCTTTCAGGCTAGACCCAAGCAAGCGTTTGGACATGCTGCGGGCGGCGCGAGTTTCCGTGTGAGCCATTGTTCTGGTCTCCCATTTCGAGTTTGCGGATGGGAGCGTGCCACGCAGGCGTTTTCGGGCTGTTCGGCTTTGCGTGAACAACTGGGAGCAGTCCGGCGATCCGCCGTTAAATCGGTGTTAAATCGATCCGCCGAGATGCTATTCTGTCGCTACGGTCAAAGTCTGGAGACGATTTGTGCGCATCCGGTTGCTTGGTGGCCTGGAGGTTACTTCCCCGGAGCACCGGCCCGTCCGGTTCGCCACGCGCAAGACTTCGCTTCTTTTTGCTGCTCTGGTTCTCGCAGGCCGCCGCGGCCATCGTCGCGAGCAGCTTTCCGAAGCCTTTTGGCCGGGGCGAAGCAATGGGCAGGCCCGCAATAGTCTGCGGCAGGCGCTGGTCGACATCAGGCGCTCGTTCCCGGCCAGCCCGGAGGCAACCGTCTACATCGATGGGGATCAGGAAACGGTCGCGCTTATTGCCGGTCCGGATGAGGCGGACATCTCGATCTTCGACCGGAAATTGGAGCAGGGCCGAACCGCCGATCTCGCCTTCGCCGCCGATCTCTACCGCGGTGAGTTGCTTGCCGGGCAAGCCATCCCTGACGAACTGGACGAGTGGTTTGGACCGTATCTGAGCAAGTATCAGCGCAAGGCGCTGCAATTGGTCGATCGACTGAGCCTGGCGCTGCCCGCACCCGGCTCAGTGGAAGAGACGGCCTGCGAAGGGCTCGCGGAGAGAATGCTCGCCTCGGATCCGACGGCGGAGGCAGCCCATCGGGCGCTGATCCGGATCCACGCTCATCGAGGCCACGAAAACGCGGCCTTGCGCCAGTTCGAGCTGTGCCGGGCAGCTTTAAAAAAACATCTTAATGCCGAGCCTGAGGAGCAGACAAGCTCATTGGCGGCTTCTCTGCAGTCCCGGGAACGAACCGAACATCAGCGGCCGGAGCCAAGCTCTGGCGCCGCATCCCTGGCGCAGGTTCTGGCAGTTCCGACGAGGCGCGACGACCAGCCATCGATTGCGGTGCTGCCGTTTCAGAATCTAAGCGGTGATGTCGAGCAGGAATATTTTGCCGACGGCATGGTGGAAGACATTGTCACCGCCTTGGCTCACTTTCGTCACCTGTTCGTAGTCGCACGGAATTCGAGCTTCACCTACAGGGGACGGTCCGTAGACATAAAGCAGGTCGGACGTGAGCTGGGCGTGCGCTATGTGGTCGAGGGAAGTGTTCGCCGGGCGGGCGACCGCCTGCGCATCGCCGGGCAGCTCATCGACACCTCGACGGGGGCCTATCTCTGGGCCGACCGTTTTGACGGAGCGCTCGCCGAAGTGTTCGATCTGCAGGATCAGGTCGCCTCGAGCATTGTCGGCGCAATCACACCGAAAATGGAGGAGGCTGAGATCGAGCGTGCCAAACGCAAGCCGACAGAAAGCCTCGACGCTTATGACTACTATCTCCGCGGGCTGGCGGCCTTTGACCGGACGATCACTAGTAGATCGGCCATTGACGATGCCTTGCGCCTCTTCAGGAAGGCGATCGACCGTGACCCGGAGTTTGCTGCAGCCTATGCGCGGGCGGCGCGGTGCTACGCTACCCGAAAAAGCAACGGCTGGATGGTCGACCGCGCAAAAGAGAATGCCGAGGCTACTCGACTGGCCAGGAGGGCGGTCGAACTCGGAAGGGACGATGCGATTGCGCTTTCCTTCGGTGGATACGTGCTCGGCTACGTCGGTGGCGACCTTGACGACAGTGCGGCTTGCATCGATCGCGCGCTCGTTCTCAACCCGAATTTAGCGGCCGCGTGGGGCCTAAGCAGCTGGGTCAGGGCTTGCTTTGGTGAACCGGGCAAGGCCGTCGAGCACGCCGCGCTTGCCATGCGCCTCAGCCCATTGGATCCACGCCTGTTCGCCTGGCAATTCAACACCGGGCTCGCTCATTTTTGTGCCGGCCACTACGATGACGCCGTCGCTTGGGCGGGAAAGTCGCTGCGGTACCAACCAAACTACGTGAGCGCGATGCGTGTAGTGGCGGCGACTCATGCCCTTGCGGGGCGCCTGTCGGAAGCGCAGCAGATGATGGCCCGGGTCTGCGAGGTCGATCCCTCGCTGCGGCTTTCGAATCTCGCCGAGGTGCTGCCGCCGTTTTATCGACCGGACGATCGCAGCAGATATATCGAAGGTCTTCGCAAGGCGGGCCTGCCGGACTGACTCGCGGCAATGCTTCGCGTGGGACGCGCGGGCGTGCAGTATCAGACCTTGGCGACGATCCGCATGAAGGCCGGCATGTCGTCGCCGAAGCCGACGGTCGCGTCATTGTCTTCCTGGCGCTGGCGGGCAGGGCGCTCGCGCTGCGGCCTGGTGTCGCCGCGTTCCGGCGCGCGCCGTTCGTTGCGATCGGGCGAAGCTTTGCGTTCGCTGTTTTCGGAGCGGATCGCCTCCTTGCGGGTACGCCGCTCGCCGATCTCGGCGACGGCGGCTTCGGCCACGACCGGCTGGTCCTCGCTGACCGCTTCCGGCGTCGCTTCCTCGCCACGCTTGGCGTGGCGTTCACGCGGTTTGCGCTCGCCCCTGTCCTTGGCGTCGTCCTTGCGGCCGGCGCGGCGTGGCGCACCGCGGCCACGGCGCGGGGCCTCATCCTCGCCGCCCTCGCTGGCGACGACCGTCGACAGGTCGCCGTCATGCCACTCGATCTTGGTGCCGATCAGCCGTTCGATTGCGTCGATGTATTTGGTGTCCGACTTGGTCGCGATGGTGAAGGATTTGCCCGAGCGTCCAGCGCGGCCGGTACGGCCAATGCGGTGGACGTAATCCTCGGCGTGGATCGGCACGTCGTAATTGAAGACATGGCTGACATCGGGAATGTCGAGGCCGCGCGCCGCGACGTCCGAAGCAACGAGGTAGCGCAGCTTGCCGTCTCGGAAATTGGCCAGCATCTGCATGCGCGCGCGCTGGTCCATGTCGCCGTGCAGAGCGCCGGCGTCGAAATCATATTTCAGCAGCGAGCGGAACAGCTCCGATACTTCGATCTTGCGGTTGCAGAAGATGATGGCGTTCTTAAGGTCGGCATCCTCGGCCTTCATCAGATTGCGCAGCGTCTCGCGCTTGTCCCAGGGTTTCGGGCCGGATTTCACCAGCCGCTGGATGATGTTGATGGCGGCCGACGCTGCCTTCGACACTTCGACGCGCACCGGCGCGTGCAGGAATTTCTCGGTGAGCTTGGTGATCTCCGGCGGCATCGTCGCCGAGAAGAACAGGGTCTGCCTGGTGAACGGGATCATCTCGCAGATGCGCTCGATGTCGGGGATGAAGCCCATGTCCAGCATGCGGTCGGCCTCGTCGATGACGAGGATCTCGACGCCATTGAGCAGGAGCTTGCCGCGCTCGCGATGGTCGAGCAGGCGGCCGGGGGTCGCAATCAGCACGTCGGCACCGCGCTCGAGCTTCTTGTCCTGCTCGTCGAAGGACACGCCGCCGATCAGCAGCGCAATGTTGAGCTTGTGGTTCTTGCCGTATTTGACGAAGTTTTCCTCGACCTGCGCGGCGAGCTCGCGCGTTGGCTCGAGGATCAGCGTGCGCGGCATACGGGCGCGGGCGCGGCCCTTTTCCAGCCGGGTAAGCATCGGCAGGACGAACGACGCCGTCTTGCCGGTGCCGGTCTGGGCGATGCCCAGCACGTCCTTGCCGAGCAAGGCGTGCGGGATGGCACCAGCCTGGATCGGCGTCGGCTCGGTGTAGCCGGCATCGGTAACTGCGGAAAGGACCTTCGGCGACAGGCCGAGGTCTGCGAAGGTCAACGCTTCTTGAGCGATCTGGGTGTCTGAGGACAAGTTTGGCTGTCTTTGGCTGGTTCGGGGGCGCAACATAAGCAGTCGCGGCAAGCGCCGCGCGCCTGCAAGATTGGTATTGCAGGTAGGCGCAAGCCTACGATTTGTCAACACAAACGGGCGGCATTGGCGCGATTGTGAAGTCGTAAGCTTAATCGCGATGCTAATTTGCGCAGTGGCTACTGCGCCGGCTCAATACCTGAACTGTTCGGCGAGAATGCGCTCGTTCCACGAATGGTTGGGATCGAACAGCAGCGTCGCCGTTGCCGTTGGCGATTCCCTCACCGTGACCGTCGTCACCGCCTTGACCTCGGTGTGGTCGGCGGCGGCGTTCACCGGCCGCTTTTCCGGCTCCAGAATGTCTAAACGCACGACCGCGTTGTTGGAGAGCAGCGCGCCGCGCCAGCGGCGCGGACGAAACGGGCTGACCGGGGTCAGCGCCAGCAACGGAGCGTCGAGCGGCAGGATCGGCCCGTGCGCCGACAGATTATACGCGGTCGAGCCGGCCGGCGTCGCAATCATCACCCCATCGCAGTGCAATTCCTCCAGCCGCTCTTGCCCATCCACGGTGATGCGGATCTTGGCGGTCTGGTAGGACTGGCGCCAAAGCGCGACCTCGTTGATCGCGAGCGCCGAAATCGTCTCGCCCTCCGCTGTCACCGCCTGCATCTCAAGCGGACGGATCGTTTCGGCAACGGCCGCAGCAATGCGCCCTGTCAAACCGCTGGCGCGGTATTCGTTCATCAGGAAGCCGATGGTGCCGCGGTTCATGCCGTAGACCTTCTTTCCCGTGCTCATCGTCTCGCGCAGGGTCTGCAGCAGAAAGCCGTCGCCGCCGAGCGCCACGACGATCCCAGCCTCTTCGACGGATGCCTGGCCGTAACGTGCCGAGAGGCTTTCAAGCGCCGCATTGGCGTCGGCTGTACCGGATGAGACGAAGGCGAAACGGTTGGCGGTTTTGCTCATGGTTCTCAACGACAACCGATTGGCAGCGACCGATTGGCGGCGACCGGTTGCTGGGCCGCGCCGGCGCCGGGTTAGCATGGGTGGGCATTTCTGCAAAGGGAGGGAGGTGTCTTGCGATGGCGGCCAACCAAGGCGGACTCGCGCATCATGTCGCGGGACAAAATGATGTCATGGTTAAGGCCCGCCTTAAACCCTCGTAAAGCCGGATCGATCATGTTAGCCGGCAGTGAATGGGCGGCGTGGGGGCTAACCAGTCGAGGCCGATCCATTGCCGCTGGCACGTTTGATTATCGTCTTCCTGATGCTGGCAAGTTTTGCCCTGGCTTTCGCGGAACTGGTGCGCCAGTCGGAGGAAAAGAGTTTCAGACCCGAGCCCATCGCCTCACGCTGCGGCGACGCGGCGGGGACACCCTGTCCGCAAAGGGCGCTTTGACGCAATAACGCCTAGTCCTTATCGGGCGAGCAGGTGGCAGCCGGCCTGGCGCTTTTGCGCGAGATACTCGTCGATGAGTTGACCGTAACGCACTTTGCCGAAGCTCGGGAAGTGGCCGCCATGGACGACCGAGACATCGAGATCGCGCATGCGCACAAGCGTTTCGACATAGTCGTCGATATCGGAGTGATAGACGTCGTCGATCAGCGGTCCGTCATAGACGATGTCGCCGGAAAACAGGATGCCTGTTCTGTTTTCGTAGAGCGCAATGCCGCCGGGTGAATGGCCGGGCGTGTGGATCACCTCGAAGGCACGGTCGCCGAGATCGACGATATCGCCTTGCTCGAGCAGCCGGCCGGCCGGCGCCGGCAGGATCCGGTAGCGCTCCGTGTCCCAGCCTTGCGGCATGCCGTCGAACATCTCGTCGGTGGCATAGCGGTCGGCAACGGTCCATTCGTTGCGCGGATCGGCGAGGATCTCGGCCTCGGCCGGGTGCACGCAGCGGTCGGGAAATTCGTGATGGCAGCCGATATGGTCGAAATGCGTGTGGCTGGCCACGCAGGTGAGCTTGCGCTCCGTCACCAGCGGCACGTGGCGGCGCAGGCTGAAATGGCCGAGTCCGGTGTCGAACAGAAGATCGCGGTCGCGGCCGCGCACATGCCAGATGTTGCAGCGGAAGAACGGCTTGATCCACGGCTCGTGGATCAGCGTCACGCCATCGCCCATGCGGATGGTTTCGTACCAGTTAGGAGCGTCGATGGTTGGAGGCGTGCTCATGTTCAGTCCGCCAGCAAGATGATGTCGCCAGCATCGCACGATACGGCGACCACGTCGCCCGGCTGGACGGTCGATGCGGCGGGGACCTTGGCGACAAAGTGCAGCGCCGGGTCGGCGGTGGAGGTCCCCAGCACACGCTTGAAGCTGCCCTGGAAGACGACGTCGCTCACCTCGACCTTGCCAAGCGCCACGGCGCCGCCGGCCGCGCCGAGGACAAGATGCTCCGGCCGGACGGCCAGCGCAACGGTTGCGCCAGCCGGCAATGTGCCGGGCAGGGAGAGCGACACAAGCTTCGTGCTGACGTTGATCTTGCCGCTCTTCGCCTCCGTCACCGTTCCCGACAAAAGCGTGCTTTCGCCCATGAAAGTCGCGGAAAAGCGCGTCGCCGGCCGTGCATAGACGCGCTCGGGCGGGCCTTCGTCCTCGATGCGGCCGTCATTCATCACCACGCAATGATCGGCCAATGCCATCGCTTCTTCCTGGTCGTGGGTGACGTGGATGAAAGCGGTGCCGACGCGTTTCTGGATCGCCTTCAACTCGTCCTGCATCTGCCGGCGCAATTTCAGGTCGAGCGCGCCGAGCGGCTCGTCGAGCAACAGCACCGCCGGCTCGACTACCAGCGCGCGCGCCAGTGCGACGCGCTGCCGCTGACCGCCGGAAAGCTGGTGCGGCTTCTTGTCGAAGGCGGTGGCCAGCCCAACCAGCGTCAGCGCCTCGCGTGCCCTTGCAGCCCGTGTTGCGCCATCGACGCCCTGCATGCGCAGGCCGAAGCCGACATTGCTGCCGACGCTCATATGCGGGAACAGCGCATAGTCCTGGAAGACGGTCGTCGTCGGCCGCTTCGCCGGCGCCACGGTGGTACAGTCCTCGCCGCGGATCAGCACCTTGCCTTCGCTCGGCGTGACGAAGCCGCCGAGGATGGACAGGAGCGTCGTCTTGCCGGAGCCGGACGGCCCGAGCAGGATCGTGTAGCTGCCAGGCTCGATCGTCAGCGAGACGTTCTTCAGCACCGTGTTCTGGCCGAAGCGATGCGAGACAGAGCTTATATCGACCAGTGGCGCACTCAAGCCGGCTTCCTCCGCAACAGCATCAGCTCGAACAATACCACCAGCACGATGGAGACGGCGAACACCAGTGAGCCGACGGCGTTGGTCTTGGGATTGAGGCCGGAGCGCAGCAGGTTCCAGATTTCGACCGGCAGCGTCGTGTCGAAGCGCGTCAGCAGGAACGAGATGACGAATTCGTCCCAGGAGAAGGTCATCGACAGGAAAAAACCGGCGAAGATGGCCGGCGCCATGACAGGCACGGTGATCAAAAGCAGCACCTTCCATTCCGGCGCGCCGAGGTCGCGCGCCGCGCGCTCGATATTGATCTGGTGGTCGCCCATCTGGCTGTAGACGATGGCAAAGCAGAGCGGCAGGTTTATCACGACATGGCCGATGCCGGCGGCGGTGAGCGACTTCGGCACGCCGGCCCAATTGAACAGCACCAGCAGCCCCATGCCGATGATGAGATAGCTAACGGTCAAGGGCAAGGTGATCAGCCCGCGCATCAGGCCCGAGCCCGGCAAGGCGAAGCGCGCAAAACCCCAGGCGGAGAGAAAGCCGAGCGTGACCGCGACAGCCGAGGAGACGACCGCCACCAGCAGCGAATTGACCAGCGCCGAAGTCAGCCGCGTGTCGGCGAGCACGGCCTCGTACCAGCGCAGCGACGGCCCGGTGAAGGGCGGGATCGGAAACGACGTTGTCTGCAGCGAAAACAGCACCAGAACGACGACCGGTAAGAAGATGAAGCCGTAGATGGCGATGGCGTAAAGGCCGGAGACGAGGCGGATGAGAGCGCGCATTTCAGGCCCGCTCGATCTTCAGCCAGCGGGCGCAGGCGAGATAGGCGATGGTGACCACCGCCATCAGGATGATCGACAGCGCCGAAGCGAGCGGAAAGTCGCCGCGCCGGCCGATCTGCATCATGACGAGTTGCGGCATCAACAGCTCGTTGTTGCCGCCGAGGATCTGCGGCGTGATGTAGTCGCCGATGCAGAGCACGAAGGTGAGGAACGCGCCGACCATTATGCCGGGCAGCGTCAGCGGCAGAACGACATGCAGGAAAGTCCGAACCGGCCCGGCGCCGAGATCGGCGGCGGCCTTGCGGTAGCTGGGACTGAGCTGCTTCAGATTGGCAAAGATCGTCAGCGTCAGCAGCATGACGAAGAAATGCACGAAGCCGGTGACGGTCGCCAGCCGCGTATTGGCGAGCTGCAGCGGTTCGCTGAACAGGCCGGAGCCTGTCAGTGCGCGGTTGACGACGCCGTTCTGCGCCAGCACCAGCAGCCACGAATAGGAGCGCACGACATAGGAGGTCCAGAACGGCAGCACGGCCAGCATCAGCGCCAGCCGCTGCCAGCGCTCCGGCACCTGCTCGGCCAGGATCCACGCGAAGGGATAGGCGAGCAGCACCGAAATCACAGTGACGATGGCGGTGACCTGCAGCGAGTTCACCAACGCCTGCCAGTAAGATGGATTGGCAAAGAACTGGCTGTAGTTGGACAGAGTGAAGCCGCCGCCTTCATGCGCCGTCAGGCTGGATACCGCCATGGAGACGAAGGGCAGCACGAAGAACAGCAGCGTCCAGCCGAGCCCCGGCGTGACCAGCGCCCAGGGCAGGGCACGCCCGCTGTTGACGACGTTCACGACCGGCAGCCGGTCATTGCGCCTGCAGCATTTCGGTCCAGACGTCCTGCATCTTCTTGTCGAGATCGGCGTTCGGCGCCGGATAGGACTGGGCGCGGGCGAGGAACTCCGGCTGCTCGTCGAAACGCAGGATCTTCTTCTGCTCGTCGCTCAACGCCGCCTTGCTGTTGGCCGGCATGCCCCAATAGCAGGATGAGGTGGCGAGCCGCGCCTGGCCTTCGGGGCTCATAATGTATTGGATGAATTTAAGCGCCAGCTCCTTGTTCTTGGAATCCTTGAACATTGCCAGCGACTGCGACCACAGCACGGCGCCTTCTTTCGGGATCGAGAAGTCCAGCGCCGGGTTTTCCTTGGCTAGCCCCGCCGTCACCCATTCGCCGCCGCCGACCAGTATGTCGACCTCGCCGGTTGCCAGCGCCGTCTGGCTGGCGGTCACTTCGCCGACCAGCTTGGCGTTGGCCTTCATTTTGAGCAGCTCCTCCTTGATGGCGGGAAGGTCGGCTTCGGTCAGTTCCGCCGTCTTCTTGCCGATCGCCAGTGCGGCCATGCCGATGACCGGCAAATAATAGTCGTAGATGGCGATCTTCCCCTTGTATTTGTCGCCGGTCAGCGCGGCCATCGACTGCATGTCGGCCGGGTCGACCTTGGTCTTGTTGTAGCCGATCGTGTTGTAGCCGAACTTTTCGGTGATGCCGTAGCGCTTGCCGTCGACCACGGTGGAACTATCCATCTTCACCAGCGGGAAGAGGTCGGACAGCGGCAGCTTGTCTTCCGGCAGCGGTTCGAACAGGCCCTTTTCGACACCTCGCGGCACGTCGATGCTGTCGATCACCATCACGTCCCAATCGCCGGGCTGTGATTGGTCGACGATCGCCAGGCCGGCGCCGGTGCCTTCGAACTCCTTGACATTGACCTTGATGCCGTTCGCCTCCTCGAACGGCTGCAGCAGCGCCGGATCGGCGTGATCGCACCAGATCAGCGCGTTGAGGTCCTGCGCCTGAGCGAGGCTGCCCGTCGCCAGGAGCAGTGCTGCCGCGGCACACGCGCCTTGGAGATGGCTCTTCAGAATGGAAAGCGGATTCCTGACGGTTGGATTGGGGGTCTGTGGATTGACGGACATCGAGTGTTCTCCCTTGCCTTTTTGGCTTGTGACAAAAAATTGAACCAATTCTAAAATTGAGTCAATTCTGTTTTTGTGCCAAACAGCCGATATGAGCGGATTGCGGGCAAGACAGAAGGCGGATCGGCACCGCCGCATCATCGAGGCGGCGGCGGCGCTTTTCCGCGATGCCGGTTATGAAGGCGCCAAGATCGAGACCATCGCCGCGCAGGCCGAAGTCTCGGTCGGCACGATCTACAACTACTACCAGAACAAGGGCGACATCCTTGGCGCCATCGTTTCGATGGAGGTCAACGAGGTGCTGAATGCCGGGCGCGGCGTCGTCACCAACCCGCCGGCCAATGTCGGCGACGCTCTCGATACGCTGCTCGGCATCTATATCGAGCACTCGCTGCATTATCTCAGCAAGGAGATGTGGCGGCAGGCGATGGCGATCTCGACGCAACTGCCGGACAGCCCGTTCGGCCAGGCCTATACCGCGCTCGACCGCGCACTGACCGAACAGATCCGCGCGCTGATCGCCCGCCTGCAGGCGCTCGGCCTGGTGCGCCGCGACATCGACGGGCCGGCGCTCGGCGAACTCATCTTCAACAACATGAACATGATGTTTATCGAGTTCGTGAAGCGCGAGGAGGCGAGGATTGCCGAACTACGCATGGCGATACGGAGGCAGAACCGGATATTGGTGGCGGCGATAGGGGTGTAAGAAGATCAAGGGCGAGAAGGGCCTGCAACACAAATCGCCGCAGCCGGAGCATCGCCTAACGGTTGATCAGCCATAGAATGGCCGAGAGCACGATGCTGACCAGTATCCCCGTGGTGATAGGGACATAAAGCCTGAAGTTCTCGCGCTCGATCACGATATCGCCGGGCAACCTGCCAAGGCCGGTCCGGGTCAACCAAGGCCACAGCAGGCCTATGGCAACTATGCTGAGACCAACGACGATCAGAGTTCGCGACATGGCATTATCCTGCCGGAAATAGCATCGTGCCAGAAATATAGTGTTGACGGGTCTTGCAAGCAGCGCTTCCTCTTGATGTTTGCCTCTTGAGTTGAGGTTTAAATCTGTTACAACCTAAAAGGGCATCAAGGGAGGGATTGGATGCAGATTTCCATCTGGCATTGGGCTATACTGCTGCTGCTGATCGGCGTGCCTGTTTTCTTTGCCGTTCGGTCAGCCGCAAAGCCATTACAGGATACTTCGGCTCTCGTAGGTTTCGGAGGCTGGTTTATGCTGCTGGCGATTGGACAGTGCTTGGCACCTTTCCGCACGCTGGCTGAGCTGTTCTCTTCGAGCGAGGGCTATCAACAGCTCATGACGCTCCCCAATGGCACCTTGGCGGTCTACGGCGAGGTTGCCCTCTTGCTGGCGTTTCTAGTGCTTCAGGTGATTGTGTTCGTTGCAATGCTTCGGCGGAGTTCCCGCTTCAAGCAGCTATTCCTGTATCAATGGTTTGCAATACCAATCGTGTTTATTCTGGACGGGATGTGGATCTCAGCGGTTATGAGCGCTCCTGTGAGCTTGGTGCTTGCAGGGGATGCGCTGGTAATGCCCGCAGTTTCTTTTGTCCTGACCGGGATTTGGGTCGCCTACGTCTACAAGTCGGTCAGGGTGAGAAACACGTTCGACAGGGCCGCGATATCCGGTCAGATCGCGAGTGCTTCATAGAACTTGCGGCGAGTCCTATGTATGGCTGCCGACAAAAATGCCGGGCGCCCAGTATCGACCCGGATCACCCGGCCACTAGGCCTGCTCGAGCGAGGATTTCAGGAGCCGGCGCGACATGCCCGTGCGGCTTGCAGTAGCCGGGGTCGATCGCTCGATAGCCGAGCAGATGGCCGAGTGGCGCCAGGATCCCCAGCGCCACTCGTTGAATCGCAGGTGGCGGGTGCGTGAAGACGATCACGTCGGCAAATTCCTTGGCGATGACCGCCGCCTGAAGCGGCGAAGGCCTGCCTTTCTTGTCCACCTTGCCGGCATTGGCCAGGCCGAAGAGCATGCCGATCAGCAGCTCGAAACGGTTCGGGTCGATATCGTCCGCACCTGGCGCCCGGTCGACTTCGACCAGAACATGCGCTTCTTCAGTTTTGCTGCTGTTCCACCAATCATGTGCGACGCCGCTTCGACCGTGGCGGATTGGCCGGGCCCCAGGGACAAAGTCTTCCCGGCGATGCAAGCATCGAGCCTGCCACCGAGGACGGTAAACCGTTCTGTCAGGTTCGGGTGGAAGTGCTCGCCCACCACTGCGGCTCCCGGCCGAGCGGTCAGATGGGCGATGCCAGGTCCCTGGCCGCGGTCTTCTGTGCCACGCAGGATGATAGCATATTCGCCGGTCACCTTGTTCTCGTAGACATCTCCACAGCGTGACATGGATCAGCTCGCAATTTCGGAGCACCGCTGCCGGTAAGCTTACGGTTAAACGGTTGGCGGTTCAACGACCGCTCGAACGGGCGATTGTGAAACTCCTGCGCCGGCTCCGTTGACACGGGCGCGACCGGCGCTCTACCGGACATGTTTAGGCGGCCGCGCTCGCGGAAACGGCACGACCGTGAGTGGCGCCTTGCGGAATTCCGCGATGGCTATTTCTTCAATCAGCGCGTCGAGGGCCTCGTTGACCTGTCGGCTCGTTTCATCCACGCCGCAGAGGCGGTTTTGTGCGCACTCCAAAAGCTCGCGCGCCGCGGCGAAATCACTTCGCATGACAACACCCTTTGGTTTTTGGCCCGCCGCATGGCCATTGTCGGCGCGCTTAATTGAGCGAATGCTAATATACACAGGAGCAATTTAATCGAATGCTGTTAAATGGCCCGGAGCCCGGAAAGAGGCCGAAATGATGGCCTGTAAGGGCAAGACATGAAACGGAACGTGCGGGCCTAATAGGTCCTTGGGCGGCTTAGATATGCTCTAGCGGCGGCAATCTGGCGCCGGTGCTCTCGGAAAAAGGCGGCGCCGAAGCAAATGGCGAAGGCCAGTACGGAAAGGCTTGTCGTTGCTCTTGATGCTGGATCAGGATCGGGACTTATCACGAAACGGAAGCCGAACGCGAAGGCGAGGACGACAACGCCACCAAACATGCCGCTGATGAAGGGGGCGGTCGTGCGTCTCTGCTCCAACGAAGACTCCTATGGCTTCCCCCGGGGGTTTTTCCGCTAGGGAACTATGGTTTCCGCCAGGGAATATATGCGTTGAAGCTGATGTGCCACCGATCCTGACGGCCCCGGCCTGTGGATATCGGGGATGAGCAGATATCAAGCGCTCCGGAGGTCTCAGGAAGCCCGTATTGGTGCCCCCGGACGGGATCGAACCGCCGACCTTCGGTTTACAAAACCGCTGCTCTACCAGCTGAGCTACAAGGGCACGGCGCTCCGGTTAGCATATTTGCTGCGCCAGTAAAGACAAAACTCCGTTTTTCGGTTCCCGGCGAACGCGCCGGTTCTGCCGCCGGGGCGTCCTGAAAACGGCCAATTCGCTCCCTATATTGATCGAAGGTGCAATCGCATCAGCGAGGCTGTCGCATGATCAGGCTTGTCATCATTCTCCCGCTCGTCGTCGTGGCATGGCTTCTCCTGGTGAAGCTCATCAAGGACCTGAAGCGCGCCAATATCGACTGGACCGGCGTTACCACCATCATCGGCTTCATCGCGCTCGCCTTCTGGCTTCGCCATATCACCGGCATGGGCTGAGGCCTGCCGATTGTTCCGGTGAACTATCGAACGGCGCGACCGTTCGTGGTCGCGCGGCTGACGGCACCGGACCGGGCGATTTCCCCCTTCGAGAAAAAATCCAAAGATCTTCGAACCTTTTTCCTTGTCGCGACGACTGACGGTCAAGAGGCGGTTGGATCGCCTCCCACAACAAGGAGATCGTCATGTTCAAGCGCACCATCGTTTCCGGCCTCGTCGCCACCACTGTCGCCGCCGCCATGCTGGTCGGCACGGTTCAGCCTTCGGCCGCCCATCACAAGCACCTCGGCATCGGCATCGCCGCAGGTGTCGGCGGCTTCCTGCTCGGCAGAGCGCTGGCCCAGCCGCGCACCGTCTATATCGAGGAAGACGGCGGCTCCTGGCACGTCCGGCGCTGCCTCGACCGCTACCAGAGCTACGACCCGTACTCGGACACCTATGTCGGCTACGACGGTTATCGCCATCGCTGCCATCTTTGAGAGCCACAATGCCGGCTTGAGAGGAGGTGACCGTTTCAGGCAACCGGAAGGAGGGGCGCCCCACTGCCCCTTTTTCTGTGTCAAGCGGCAGGGCCAAGATTGTTCCTCCGACCTCTTAGGACCTGGGTTCCTCTCCCCACTTTCGTGGGGCGAGGAACCCAAGCTGGAACGAGCCCGCGCTCCGTCAGCCTCCGTCCTGTCGAACATCGCCCACTTAAGGCGAGATCGGATGCCGCTTTAGCATTCGCCAACACTCTTGCCGGATGTACAGGGATTTCCCGACAGCCTAATCTACTGCCGAGCCGACAACAGGGACAGGGCGCTTGGGCGAGCACGATCCGAACGACGAGCCGATCGAGACGGATTTCCGCAACGGCACAATCACCACCGTCGGCATCCTGCTGGCGTTCTCGCTGGGCTTCATCACGCATTGGGCCGCCAACCCGATGCCTTGGGAAATCTATCACCTGGCCGCCGTCGTGCCGATTTTGATCGGCATTGCCCTGCAGATACGAGCGCTGCGGTTGCTGCTCGACACAACGTCTCTACAACGGCGCGTTTATGAACGCGCCAACCGTATCTTCATTGCCGGCCTCATCTTCACCGCCTGCGGAGTTGGGCTGGCGATGCTGCTTGATTTCTACGATCTATCAACAAAGAGCGCGGTACCTGGGGGCTAGCCCTGGCCATCCTGGCAGATGTCGCACCAATCGGCGCTGGTCAGCGCCGCAATGCGCTCGGTTCGCTACCAAGGCCGCGAGGGGTCGGGCAGCCGCCGATCATGCTGGTGATGTCGGCTGCGGCTTCATGCACCAGCGGCCCGATCTCGGCCAGCCGTTCCGGCGTGACCCGCACCGTCGGCCCGGAGACCGAAACGCCGCCGATCGGTTCGCCGAATTCATTGAAGATGGCGGCGGCAACACAGCGCATGCCCGGATGCCGCTCCTCGTCGTCGACCGACCAGCCGCGCAGCTTGATCGTCACCAGGTCGCGGGCGAGCGCCGAGATATCGGACAGCGTATTTTCGGTGAAGCGCTCCAGCCCGGCCCGGCGCAGTATGGTGGCGACGCGTTCCGGCTCGAGATGCGCCAGCACCGCTTTGCCGATGCCCGAGGCATGGAAGGAACTGCGCGTGCCCGGCCGGAAGAAGGCGCGGATCGCCTGGTGCGTCTCGACCTGGCTGACGAAGACGACGCAATCGTCCTCGGCGACGCCGAGATTGGCGGTCTCGCCGGTCTTCTCCATCAATTCCTGCATGACGATACGGGCGCGGTCGACCAGCTTGCGGCGACGCAGGAACGCCGCGCCCATGCGATAGGTCTCGATGCCGATCGACCACAGCTGGTCGGTGCCGTCGAACTCGACCATGCCATGGTTCTCCAGCGTCGTCAGCATGCGGTAGGCGGTGGATGCCGGCAAGCCGGAACTGACGGCGATCTCGCTCAGCGACAGGCCGCTGCCATCGGCGACGATTGCGAGGATGCGCAGTGCCCGGTCCAGCGACTGCACCGACGCGGCCTCGGCCGGCCCGTTGAAAGCGCGCGGCCGGCCGCGCTGGCGTTTTTCAGTGGTTTCCATCGCGCCATTTTTCGCTCTGTTCGCCCAAACACGCAATGAAAAAGTTTTTCACCGGTTTGCGAAGCGAATTCTTGAAAAAGGAAAAGGCCAGCTAAATCAATATACAAGAGCCGTTTTCTGGAAATGGAAAAATATTCTGAAAAAATTGTAAAATCATTGGTGCGCTGGCATCATCGGCTACTCAACAATTCCGAGGAGGCTGACATGGCCAAGTTGCGCGCAGTCGACGCAGCGGTTCTCGTTCTCGAAAAGGAAGGCATCTCCTGTGCCTTCGGCGTGCCAGGTGCTGCGATCAATCCGCTCTATTCGGCGCTGAAGGCGAGGGGCAGTATCCGCCACATCCTTGCACGTCACGTCGAGGCGGCCTCGCATATGGCCGAAGGGTTTACCCGCGCCAGATCGGGCAATATCGGTCTGTGCATCGGCACTTCGGGTCCTGCCGGTACCGACATGATCACCGGCCTCTATTCGGCCGCTGCCGATTCAATTCCGATCCTCTGCATCACCGGGCAGGCGCCGCGCGCACGTCTCAACAAGGAGGATTTTCAGGCCGTCGACATCGCCGCCATCGCCGCACCCGTCGCCAAATGGGCTGTTACCGTCATGGAACCCTATCTGGTGCCGATGGCGCTACAGAAAGCGTTCCATCTGATGCGCTCGTCGCGGCCGGGGCCGGTGCTGGTCGACTTGCCGGTCGATGTGCAACTGGCGGAGATCGAGTTCGACATCGATGCCTACGAGCCGCTGGTGCCGTTCAAACCGGCAATGTCGCGCGCTCAGGCGGAGAAGGCGCTGAAAATGCTCAACGCGGCCGACAAGCCTGTCATCGTCGCCGGCGGCGGCATCATCAATGCCGACGCGTCCGATCTGCTGATCGAATTCGCCGAGGTCACCGGCGTGCCTGTTATCCCGACACTGATGGGCTGGGGCGCGATCCCGGACGACCACCGCCTGATGGCCGGCATGTGCGGACTGCAGACCTCGCACCGCTACGGCAATGCGACGATGCTCGAGGCCGATTTCGTTTTCGGCATCGGCAACCGCTGGGCCAACCGCCACACCGGTTCGGTCGACGTTTACACCAAGGGCAAGAAATTCATCTACGTCGACATTGAGCCGACGCAGATCGGCCGCGTCTTCGCGCCGGACCTTGGCGTCGTCTCGGACGCCGGTGCGGCGCTTAAAATGCTGCTCGACGTAGCCACCGAATGGAGGACGGCCGGGAAATTGCGCGACTGGTCGGGCTGGGCCGGCGAATGCAAGCAGCGCAAGAAGACGATGAGGCGCAAGACCCATTTCGACCAGGTGCCGCTGAAGCCGCAGCGCGTCTATGAAGAGATGAACAAGGCGTTCGGCCGGGACACCACCTACGTCACCACGATCGGTCTGTCGCAGATCGCCGGTGCGCAGTTCCTGCATGTCTACAAGCCGCGCAACTGGATCAATTGCGGCCAGGCCGGGCCGCTCGGCTGGACATTGCCGGCAGCACTCGGCGTTCGCGCCGCCGATCCGGGCCGCACCATCGTGGCGCTGTCTGGCGACTATGATTTCCAGTTCATGATCGAGGAACTGGCAGTCGGCGCGCAGCACAGATTGCCCTACATCCATGTCGTCGTGAACAACGCCTATCTCGGCCTGATCCGCCAGGCGCAGCGCGGCTTTTCGATGGATTTCGAAGTCAGCCTGGCCTTCGAGAACGTCAATCGAATGGACGAGCCTGAGGCGGGCTACGGCGTCGACCACGTCGCCGTTGCCGAGGCGATGGGCTGCAAGGCGGTCCGGGTGCGCCGGCCGGAGGAATTCGCCGGTGCCTTCGAAGAGGCGCAGCGGCTGATGAACGAGCATCAGGTTCCGGTCGTGCTCGAATTCATCCTCGAGCGCGTCACCAATGTTTCGATGGGTACCGAAATCGACAAGATCACCGAATTCGAGGAGCTTGCCGAACATCACGAAGATGCCCCCACCGCGATCGTCATGCTCGACTAAGCTGTTTATGAGGAACTACTGCCATGCCACGGTTTTCAGCCAATCTTTCGATGCTCTTTGGCGAGCATGACTTCCTCAACCGCTTCGACGCCGCTGCCCGCGCCGGCTTCAAGGGCGTCGAGTATATCGGCCCCTATGACCATTCGCCGGATCTCGTCGCGGCCAGGTTGAAGAAGAACGGGTTGACGCAGGTCCTGTTCAACCTGCCTGCCGGTGACTGGGCCAAGGGCGAGCGCGGCATCGCCATCCTGCCGGACCGCATCCCGGAGTTCCGGCAAGGCATTGCCAAGGTCGTCACCTATGCCCACGCGCTGGGCTGTGAGCAGGTCAACTGCCTCGCCGGCATCGCGCCGCAAGGCGTCGATCGCTCGGTGCTGGAAGACGTGTTCGCCGAAAACCTGGCTTTCGCGGCGGAAAAGCTGAAGCAGGCCGGCATCAGGCTGCTGATCGAACCGATCAACACCCGCGACATTCCGGGCTTTTTCCTGAATTACTCCGACCAGGCCCTGGTGCTGATCGACCGCGTCGGCTCGAAGAACCTGTTCCTGCAATACGATATCTATCACATGCAGGTCATGGAGGGGGATCTCGCCCGTACCATTGAGGCAAACCTCAACCGCATCGCGCATATCCAACTTGCGGACAATCCCGGCCGTCATGAGCCGGGGACGGGCGAGATCAATTTTCCCTTTTTGTACAACTACATCGACCGCATCGGCTATTCCGGCTGGATCGGCGCGGAATACAAGCCGAAGGGCGGAACGGAAGCCGGGCTGGGGTGGTTTCGGGATGTGGCCGGGCAGGCGGCGGCGTAGACGCTGGTATCGCAAGTCGCGTTCCTTCGCGCCCCCCTCTGATCTGCCGGCCATCTCCCCCACGAGTGGGGAGATTGGCGGCTTCGGCGCCTCGCTTTTTCCTGCGACGTTGGAGGTTGGCGAAAGCCGAGACGACATCCGATCTCCCACTCGTGGGGGAGATGGCCGGCAGGCCAGAGGGGGGCGCGGAGGAACGCCGCCTTAACAAGAAACGGAGAGCCAAAATGGAAACCATCGGCTTCATCGGCCTCGGCATCATGGGCGCGCCGATGGCGGGGCATCTGCTTGATGCCGGCTATCAGGTCTTCGCCAGCGACCACCGCTCAAAACCTCCGGCCGATCTCGTCGACACGGGTCTGAAGATCGTCTCCGGCCACAGCGCCGTCGCGAAAACGGCCGACATTATCATCACCATGGTTCCCGACACGCCGCAGGTGGCCGATGTGCTGTTCGGCGAGAACGGCGTCGCGTCCGGCCTGACAGCAGGCAAGCTGGTCATCGACATGAGCTCGATCTCGCCGATCGAGACCAAGGAATTCGCTAGAAGGATCACCGATCTCGGCTGCGACTATCTCGATGCGCCGGTGTCGGGCGGCGAGGTCGGCGCCAAGGCGGCATCGCTGACCATCATGGTCGGCGGCGAGGAAACAGCCTTCGAACGTGCCAGGCCTATCTTCGAGAAGATGGGCAAGAACATCACTTTGGTCGGCCCCAACGGTGTCGGCCAGATCACCAAGGTCGCCAATCAGATCGTCGTCGCGCTGACCATCGAGGCCGTCGCCGAAGCGCTTGTCTTTGCTTCAAAAGCCGGCGCCGACCCGGCCAAGGTCAGGCAAGCGCTGATGGGCGGGCTCGCCGCCTCGCGCATTCTCGAAGTGCACGGCGAGCGCATGATCAAGCGCAGTTTCGCGCCCGGTTTCCGCATCGAACTGCACCAGAAGGATCTCAATCTGGCGCTGGAAGGCGCGAAAGCCCTCGGTGTCGCCCTGCCCAACACCTCCACGACGCAGCAGCTGTTCAACTCCTGCGCCGCCAACGGCGGGGCTAAGGAAGATCACTCGGCGCTCGTTCGAGCGCTGGAGCGGATGGCGGGACATGGAATAGGGGAGTAGGGCAGTAGGGCAGTAGGGCAGTAGGGCAGGCATTGTTCACGGCATCCGATAACTTGTTCGTCCCTACTCCCCTACTCCCCTACTCCCCTACTCCCCTAACCCAAAAACTTCCTCGCTGCATAGAGGCTCACAGCCGCCGCGTTCGACACATTGAGGGAGCGGATGGCGCCGGGCATGTCGAGGCGGGCGAGCGTCGTCACCGTCTCGCGTGTCTTCTGGCGCAGGCCTTTGCCTTCGGCGCCGAGCACCAGAGCGATCTTGTCGCCGGCAAAGCTGCTTTCGAGTTCCGCCGGGCCGTCCGAATCCAGCCCTATCGTCTGGAATCCGGCCTCGTGCAACTGGCCCAGCGCATCGGCGAGGTTCTTCACCTCGATCTGGTCGATATGCTCCAGCGCGCCGGAGGCCGATTTCGCCAGCACGCCTGATTCCTGCGGGCTGTGACGCGCCGTGGTGATCAGTGCGCCGGCGCCGAAGGCCACCGCCGAGCGCAGGATCGCGCCGACATTGTGCGGGTCGGTGATCTGGTCGAGCACCAGCACCAGCCTGGCATCGCCAAGCGCATCGAGCCGCTTCGGTTTGAGCGGCTCGGCCTCGATCAGCACACCCTGGTGCACGGCATCCGAGCCGGTGACCTTGTCGATGTCCCTGGGTTCGACCAGTTCCGCCTTGAACGGCAAAGCGCCGAGATCGGCGATTGCCAGCCGCTCGGCAGCGTTGCGCGTCACCAGCATTTTATTGATCTTGCGGCGCGGATTATCGAGTGCTGCCCGCACCGTGTGCAGCCCGTAGAGCCGCACCAGCCCGTCCGCCGGGTTCTCGCCGGGCGGCACCGGCTGGCGCGGCCTGAACGCCGGCGCGCCGCCGCTCTTCTCGTCGCGATGCGCGCGGCGCAGCTTGGCGTAGTGGGTGTCTTTCGGGGTCTTGGATTTGTTCTCGTTGCTCATGGCCGGCTTCTATAGCCGTGTCGTCCGGCCATGGATACAGCTGCGCAAGCTGCTTGTCAGGCGAGGTGCGAAATTCAGCGCTTTTTGCCGGGCTGTTGCGGTTGACAGTTTTGGGCGCTGCCGCCATAAGGCGCTTCGCGGAAGGGCTGCTTTGGCGGCCGCGACGCGTCGATGCCTCGTTGCATGGCTCCGGCGGCAGACTGGAGAGGTGCCCGAGTGGTTAAAGGGGACGGACTGTAAATCCGTTGGCTATGCCTACGTTGGTTCAAATCCAACCCTCTCCACCACTGCCGGCCCGGAAGCCCTGAAACGCAGAGCGAGCGTCGGAGCGGATCCGATGCTTGACTGAAAGGCGCGGGTATAGCTCAGTGGTAGAGCAGCAGCCTTCCAAGCTGAATATGCGGGTTCGATTCCCGCTACCCGCTCCAAGCATCACCCCCGGATCATTGGTAAAAATCGCTTTCTTGGAAACGCGCCGTGTCACGAAGCGTGTCACTGCCTCAGGTTGGCCGGCGTCTCTGCAACCTTGCGGTTGTTTCCGAGATCGCGGGGGCGGGGCGGCCGGTCATCAGCCCTCTGCGATCACATGCTCCTGATATTGCGGCAGATCGTCGGTGATCGTGAACCACTTCGCCTTGGAGCCGACGAAGATGTGCTGCGTCGGGCGGATGGTCGGTTCGTCGACGAGGGTTCCCATGGCGACATGCACGAAGGCGCCGTCGCGGACCACTGAATAGAGCAACGAGCCGCAAGTCTTGCAGTGCGCGTCATGGCCGGTTTCGTCGCCAAAGATCGTGAGATTGTCCTCGCCGCTTGCCAGGCTCAGCCTGTCGCGCTCGATGCCGGCGAATGGCTTGAAAGCTGAGCCGGTGGTGCGCCGGCAGTTCGAGCAGTGGCAGTTCGCGGCATAGACGAACGCGTCCGCCACCGCGTACTGAACGGCGCCGCACAGGCACTTTCCGGTGAGCGTGCGGTTGCTTGTATGCTGGTTGCTTTCGTTGTCCGGGCTTGCCATGCACTTCTCCGCTCAGTCGCTTGTCCCTGGGCCGTTCTTCCGCTCTAGGCGACGACGGTCAACCGGCGCTTGCGCTCGTCGAGCGAGACGATGGTCAACCCGCTGGCCACCACCAGCAGGATGCCGCAGATCGCCAGCGCATTCGGGAGCTGCCGGAATACCACCAGGCCTGAAATCACCGCCCAGACGGTAAAGCAATAGTAGAACGGCGCCACCACGCTGGTCGGCCCGACGCGATAGGCCATGAAAATGAAGAAATGGCCGAAGATCAGGAACAGTCCGGCGCCGCCCATCAGCAGCAGGTGTCGGGTTTCAGGCACCACCCACTGCTCGAAAACCAGATGCGCAACGCCGGCGCCGGCGAGCACCACAATCACTGCGGAAATGGCAACAACCATCCCCGGCACGTCGGCGGAGACCTTGCGTCCGGCCAGATCGCGCGCCGCGGACAGAGCGGCATTGCCTAGCGCCAGCAGGGCGTAGACCGAAATCCCCTGCATTGTCGGTTGTGCCACCATCACCGCGCCGACAAAGCCGAGCCCGATCAGCGCCAGGCGCACCCCGCCGATCCGTTCGCCGAACAGCATCGAGGAGCCGACCAGCATCAGCAAGGGCGTGATCTGGCCGAGCGCGGTCGAATCGGCGATCTGCATGTTGGCGAGCGCCACGACGTAGCAAAGGATCGCACCCAGTTCGAGCATGTTCCTGCGCAAAACCTTGGCGTCCAGGATCAGCGGGATCTGCTTGCCATAGCCCAGCATGAACAGCAGCGGAATGCCCCACAATGTTGCGGCAGCACCACGCAGGAACAGCACCTCATAGGGTGGCAGTCCCGCGGTTGCGAGCTTCATCATCGTATCGTTGACGATGTAGGACCCGGTCGAAATGACCATGAACAGCGGGCCTCGTATGGCAGTCGGGACGAGATGCATCGGCCCACGAAATCAGACCGGCGCCAGAGCGGCAATGGGCCAGATCCGGCTGTAAATCCGTCAAAGCCGTCAACCGCTGCCGTAGCCATTTCATTTGCCCTTGTTCGTTCCTATATCCGCGCCACATTCTCCGAAACCGGATCACGCGTTCGGGCGGGCGGGCGCGCTCGGCGACAAGGCACTTGTGTTTTTCGGCCTTAGTCGCTAATCGCCCCGCATTCGACTGAACTGAAGGTCCAGGCCGTCCCCAGGCCGTCCAAGGAAAGAGACTATGGCAAAAGGTAAATTCGAGCGCACTAAGCCTCATGTGAACATTGGCACGATTGGTCACGTTGACCATGGCAAGAC